>JAJYTO010000266.1 GCA_021793015.1 Bacillota bacterium | reverse complement strand
GCTCCTGCGGACGGCTTGGGAACAGGCGACCATAAACCAACCTGCGAGTGGAAGGCGGTTGCCTTCCTCCTTTGGCGTCTTCAGGCGCCCGAGTCAGAGCGGGTCGTCCGAACAAGAGAGCCTGCCCACGCATGAGGCGACGGATGTTGTAGCCAAGGCGAAAGCCTGCGCGAGAGCCGACGAGAGTGCAGCGGTATAGGCTCTTAGAACCCCTGGATTCATCCATGGGAGAGGGTTCAGCGCTGACGCAGATTATTCACACGCAGATTCCCGCGTCTAATATAGCATAACAGAATTGTGTTATTATATGATATACTTTGTTGTAGATGAAGAAGGGGTTTGAGGGCATGCATCCGAAACAGCGGCAAGAAATGCTGTTGGTGCTGTTGGCCAAGCATGGTTTTGTCTCCATTCGCGACTTGGCAGAACGATTGGACGTGTCTGAGATGACGGTGCGCCGCGATTTGCGTGTGCTGCAAAGCCAGGGCCTTGTGAACCAGGTCACAGGCGGGGGGCAAATGGCCGGCAGTTCCAGTGAGCAGCCGTTTATGGCAAAACGTCTTCTGCAACAGGCGGAAAAACTGTGGATCGCGAAAACTGCCCTGCCGTTGATTGAACCGCAGATGACCATCGGTCTCTCGGCGGGCACAACGACGTGGACGCTCGCGAACGCGATCTCCGGATTTCGGGATCTGACGTTTGTGACCAACTCCACCAATATCGCCATCGACCTGAATCACAACGGATGGCAGGACATCATCCTGACAGGTGGTCATTTTCGCACGCCCTCCGATGCTCTGGTCGGCCCGCTGGCGGAGGCGACGGTTCGCAAGGTGCATATGGATATCCTGTTTCTGGGCGTGCATGGCATTGATCTGGCCACTGGCATCAGCACGCCCAATCTGCTGGAGGCCTCGATCGACCGCCTGCTGATGGAACGCGCGGACAAAGTTGTTCTGCTGTTTGACCATTCCAAATGGGGCGTTCAAGCGCTCGCTCACATCGCGGTGATCGATGAGGTGGACGCGGTCGTGACCGACGACGGGGGCAGAGAGTTCGAGATAAGCGCGCTGCGCGACGCCGATGTGGAGGTTATTCTCGCTGCGCTGGGCGGCGTGAAAAGCTGATCAAAAGGTAAACGCGCACATCGCACGCATTTCGGGCTATGCCGCGGGGAGATGTTCCGCCTGCCTTTTGCATGCATTGCGCGTCGCCGGAGACGAAACCTGTCTCTCTGGGGCGACGGTCGCCGGCTTCCTTTTGCATGTGTCACATGGGTCATGCTCAAGAACGGGGTTGGAGTTGATGGTATCGTGAGTGAACTGCGTTATAATCCGCTTCTTCAGGATTGGACCATGGTGGCTTCCGGGCGGCAGGCGCGCCCTCACCTGCCCAAAGACGAGTGTCCGTTTTGCCCCGGATCCGGAAAAGTGCCGGATTCCTATGATGTGTACGTCTATGACAACGATTTTCCGGCTCTCTCGCCGACGCCGTCAGAACCGGACGACGTGGGATCAAGCCTGTACAGGACGGCTCCCGCCTATGGAAAATGCGAAGTGGTTCTCTATTCGCCCGACCACCGCCTGTCTTTGGCGCACATGCCGATCTCTGGAATACGCCGTGTCATTGATGTCTGGACGGAACGATTTGAAGCGCTCTCTGCGGACCCGCGGCACCGTTACGTTCTCATTTTCGAGAATCGGGGCGAAGAAGTCGGGGTGACGATGCCGCATCCGCACGGGCAGATCTATGCGTATCCTTATGTGCCCCAAAAACTGCGCATTGAGCTTGACGCCTGTCAGGCGCATTTTCGCCAATACGGACGGTGTCTGTTGTGCGGCATGAATCAGTCCGAGCAGGAGTTCGGCGCGCGCGTCGTCACTGAAACGGAGCACTTTCTGGCCTATGTCCCTTTTTTCACCGATTATCCATACGGGGTCTTTATCGTGAGCAAAGAGCATCTGACGGCGCTGCCCGAAATGGGAGCGGATCAAAAAGACGATCTGGCCGTCGTGTTACAGAGGGTGACTGCGGGCATGGACAGGTTGTTTGATCGCCCTTTTCCCTACATGATGGTGCTGCATCAACGACCGTCGGACGGTTCCGACGTTTCCGCCCACTATCATTTCCACATCGAATTTTATCCACCGCTGAGGGATCAGACAAAATCAAAATACTTGGCGTCTTCCGAAACGGGCGCCTGGGCGCCCTGCAATCCCACGGCTGTCGAGCAGACGGCGCCTCTTCTGCGGCAGGCCATCCTGAAGGCTGCTCGCGGGAACGAAGAAGGGGGCGCGCGGGCCATGGATGACGTACTGCTGCACGGAGAAGGGAGCGGGCGCTATGGATGACGTACTGCGGCGCGGTTGGCGTCAGTTTGCGGCGTTCTCTCCGGGACCTGCCAAGGATGTTCGGGTATTCTTTGCGCCGGGCCGCGTGAACCTGATCGGCGAACACATCGATTACAATGGCGGCCACGTCCTTCCCGCCGCGCTCAAAGAGGGAACCTGGGTGTTTGCGCGCTCCCGGTCGGACCGCATGGCGCGGTTCGCCTCCTTCAACTATCCCAAGGTTGTTGTCGCCGCGATTGACGGGCTGACCTATCGCACGGAGGATGACTATGCGAATTATCCGAAAGGGGTCGTCTGGGCGGCGCTCTGCGACCAGATGCCGTTTGCGGGGGCGGATTTTCTCTTTGTCGGCAATCTCCCCAGCCGGGCGGGCCTGTCCAGTTCGGCTTCGATCGAGATGGCCACGGCGCTTGCTGTGGCGGCTTTGAGCGGTTCCGCACCCTCGCGGTTGCAACTGGTGAAGCTCGCACAATGGGCGGAAAACGCCTTTGTCGGCGTCAATTGCGGAATCATGGATCAATTTGCAGTCGGCCTGGGGGAGGCTGGACACGCTTTGCTGCTCAATACAGCAACGCTCGATTATGAGCCGGTGCCATTTCAAACGGGGGATTATCGGCTTGTCATCGTCAACACCAACAAACAGCGCGGCCTGGCCGATTCTAAGTACAACGAAAGGCGGGCGGAGTGCGAAGCGGTGCTGGCCATTGTCCGCGATCGCATGCCGGCGGTGCGGCATCTGGCGGAGTTGTCGGCCGACGAGTGGGAGCGTTGCGCAAACGATGTGGAGAGTCCGGCGGGGCAGAGACGAGGGAGGCACGTGGTGACTGAAAATAAGCGGGTCATCGACGCGGCCGCCGCTTTGCGCGCGGGACGGTTGCCCGCGTTTGGCGAATTGATGAATCAGTCGCATCTGTCATTGCGCGACGATTATGAAGTGACGGGCATCGAACTCGATACCCTGGTCCAGGCCGCATGGGATGTTCCCGGTTGCATCGGGGCGCGCATGACCGGCGCTGGATTCGGCGGCTGCACAGTCAATCTCGTGCATGCCGACGCCCTTGTGCGCTTCCGGGATGAGGTGAATCGACGGTATCGCGACGCCACAGGCCTCACTGCGGCGTTTTACGTCAGCGAGATCGGCGCGGGGGCTCGTGAAGTAACGGAGGAGGCGAGAGCGTGACGGCGGTTTTGGTGACAGGCGGAGCGGGGTACATCGGCAGTCACACGGTAGCCGATTTGAGGAGCCATGGGGAAGAGGTCGTGGTGATTGACAATTTGCAGCAGGGCCATCGCCAGGCGGTGCTGGACTGTCCGCTGTACGAGGTGGATATTCGCGATACGGATGCGGTGACTGAGATCGTGCGACGGCACGATGTCGAAAGCGTCGTACACTTTGCCGCGCATTCGCTCGTTGGGGAAAGCGTCAGACACCCGCTGAAATATTATGCCAATAATGTCGGCGCCACGGAGCGGCTGCTCTCGGCGCTCGTGGACTGCGGAGTGAGGCGGATCGTATTTTCTTCCACGGCCGCAACATATGGCGAGCCGACGCGGACGCCGATTGACGAGGAACATCCGACGGCGCCCACGAATCCCTACGGGGAGACGAAACTCGCGATTGAACGGATGCTGCGGTGGTGTCATGCGGCGTATGGCCTGCAGTCGGTGAGCCTGCGGTATTTTAACGCGGCCGGCGCCCACCCTGATCTGCCCATTGGTGAAGACCACGATCCGGAAACGCATCTGATTCCGCTGGTCATTCAGGCGGCGCTGGGGATGCAGGACAACATCGCGATCTTTGGCGTCGACTATCCGACTCCCGACGGCACGTGCATCCGGGATTATATTGATGTGATGGATCTCGCCGCGGCTCACCGCCTGGCTTTGGGGCGGTTGCGCAGCGGCGGCGCTGCGGAGGTGTTCAATCTCGGCATTGGCAAAGGGTTTTCCG
>JAJYTO010000265.1 GCA_021793015.1 Bacillota bacterium | reverse complement strand
CAAAGGACCTCGGCTTCTATCCGACCTTGCAACGCGAAGGTTGGGGCGGCATTACCACGCGCGACGCGGGCAATATGGTCAAAAGGGCCATTGAAATCGCGGAAGCGTCGCTCGCATCGCGTGAAGGCCGGTAGTGAACCCGAGACGGCGACCGAGACGGCTGGGTATTCCAGCCGTCTCTCTAGAGGACATGTGATAAACCGAAATGTGGCAGGCGCGGTGCGGTACATATAGTGTTTGATTAAAGCCTCAAACACTATATGTGGGATCATAACGCCTGCTGCGCGGACTTTATCACATGTCCTCTAGGGATTGCAGACGCGCGTCTGCAGGCGCATGACACTGTTTTGCCAGCGCAGGCGACGCAGCGTTGCCCAATGCCGCATAGGCTTTCGCGAACGGGAGAGTCTATGGATACGCATCCGGTCAGGTGGACGAAGCGGTGGACCAGTATGAGTGGAGGCAGACGATGAACTGTCAGAGCGGCGCCCTCGTGATTATTGGCGGGGCTGAAGACAAACGGGGAGACATGACGATTCTGCGTGAATTCGTCCGGCTTGCAGGCGGGGAGCATGCGCGGATCGTCGTCATGACCGTGGCGACAGAACGCCCGCTTGAGGCGGGCGCCAATTATATCGACGTGTTTGAGAAAATCGGTGTTGAGGATGTCCGGACGTTCGATGTCTCGTCCCGCGAAGCGGCCGACCGCCCCAGTGCGCGTAAAGCGATCGAGCATGCCACGGGCGTTTTTTTCACGGGTGGAGAACAGATTCGCATCACCAAACTGTTGGGCGGCACCCAGGTGGACGCCGCGCTTCATACCGGACACGAAAACGGCCTGATTTTGGCGGGAACGAGCGCGGGCGCATCGATGATGAGCAGCACCATGATTGTGGAGGGGGCGGCGGAAACCAATCCGCGCATCGGCATTGTCAATATGGCCCCCGGCATGGAGTTCATTGACGGGGTTGTCATTGACCAGCATTTCGCCCAAAGGGGTCGTCTGGGAAGGCTGCTCTCTGCAGTCGCGCAGTACCCTCACCATTTGGGGCTTGGAATCGACGAAGACACAGCCGTGGTGGTGCGGGGAACGGAGTTTGAGGTCATCGGCCGCGGCGCCGTGTCCGTGGTCGACGCGGGCGCGCTGCTGTTCTCGAATCTGGGCGATCTTCGCCATAACGACGCGCTTGCCCTGTGCGGCGTCAAACTGCATATCCTGCCTTCCGGATATCGCTTCTTGCTGCGTGATCGAAAACCTGATCTGGAAAGTCTCACGAGGAGTGGAACCGAGTGAACATCGTCCACATGCGGGCGATCAACGGCCCGAATGTCTACATTTACAAGCCGGTTATGGTGATGAGAGTGGACCTGGGAGAGTATACGGAACGCGACAGCTATGAATTTCCCGGATTCGTCGATCGGCTCCTGGACGTTTGTCCGGGGTTGTTTGACCACCATTGCGCCATGGGGCGGCCAGGTGGTTTCGTCGAGCGGTTGTATGGAGGCACGTATTTGGGGCACATCATTGAGCATGTTGCGCTGGAACTGCTGACCAAGATCGGCTATCGGGCCAATTTCGGGAAAACCCGTTCGGCTGGAGCGCCTGGCTTGTATGATGTGATTGTGGAATATGAAACAGAGGAACCCACGCGTTTTCTTCTGGAACGCGCCGTAGAACTGGTTGAGGCGTGTGTGCGCGGGGAGTATTTCCCGCTTCGCCAGACGCTGGACGATGCCAGACGGCTGCGGGCTCGCAGCGATCTGGGGCCCAGCACCGCCGCCATCGCGGAGGCCGCCAAACGCCGCGGCATTCCTGTGCGGCGCATTCGCGGCAGCCTGCTCCAGCTCGGTACGGGCAAGTATCGCAAATACGTTCAGGCGACGATGACCGAAGCCACTTCCGCGGTTGCCGTTGATATTGCCAGTGACAAAGCGCTGACCAAGGAGATTTTGCATATGGCGGGCATTCGTGTTCCCCGTGGCTCGGTGGCGCGGACGCTTGCGGAGGCTGAACAGATATTTCGGGAGTTGCGCACGACGGCGGCCGTGAAACCGTTGAATGGATGTCAGGGGCGCGGGGTCTCCATCGACGTTCGCAACGCAAAGGAACTGGCTGACGCGTTTATGTATGCGGGGCAGGTCGGTTCGGCTGTCGTGATTGAGGAGTTTATCCAGGGCAAACAGTATCGGTTGCTCGTGGTCGGAGGAAAGTGCCGCGCGGCGGCGCAACGGCTTCCGGCGCATGTGGTCGGCGATGGGTATCGCACAGTCAATCAGCTGATTGAGATTGTGAATGCCCAGCCTGACCGCGGAGAGGATCACGAAAAACCGTTGACGCGCATCATGGTGGATGAGGCGGTGTACAGATGCCTGGCCAATCGCGGACGAACATTTGCGGATGTTCCCGCTCCAGGTGAGATCGTGTTTCTGCGAGACAGCGCAAATTTGAGCACCGGCGGCACCGCTGTGGACGTGACGGCAGAGCTCGATCCATCATATGCGTCATTGGCGGAACGGGCGGCCCGCGCCATAGGGCTCGACGTTTGCGGCGTCGACCTGATCGTCAGGGACATCCAGAACGCGGCCGCCATCCATGAGGCGGCGGTCATTGAGGTCAATGCGGCTCCCGGGATTCGCATGCATCATTATCCAAGCATCGGACAATCCCGGGATGCGGGCGCTGCGATTGTGGAATCTCTCTACCCCGCGGGCGGGAAATCACGGGTGCCTATCATCAGCGTGACCGGTACGAACGGGAAGACGACGACGACGCGCATGATCCGCCACATTCTGCGTTCTTGCGATTATGTGGTGGGCATGACATCAACAGAGGGCGTCTACATCGGCGACGACCGGGTGCTGGCGGGCGACACCGCCGGACCGTCCAGCGCGCAACTGATCCTGTCCGACCAGAATGTCGATATCGCCGTGCTGGAAACCGCCCGCGGCGGCGTCATGAGAGCGGGACTGGCCTATGATCAGGCGGATGTCGGCGTCATCACGAATGTCACACTGGATCACATCGGCCAGGATGGGCTGCAGACTCTGGACGATATTGTAAGAGTCAAAGCCCTGGTTGCCGAGTGCGTGTTGCCGCAGACAGGATTGGCGGTTCTGTCGGCCGATGACCCCGAACTGGTGAAACTGGCGGGACGGTTGAAAAGCCGAGTCGCTCTGGTCAGTGTGTCGGATCAGAATCCAGCGGTAATGAGGCATTTGGCGAGAGGTGGACAGGCATTGTTTGTGCGCGACGGATGGATTATCGAGGCGGCTGGATCGCTGGAATGGAAGATTGTGCGTGTTGAGGAATTACCCATCACCTTGAACGGCGCGGCGTACTTTCACGTGGCCAACGCGCTGTGCGCCATCGCCGCAGCGAGACATCTCGGGATCACCAGGCAGCGCTGTGTGGACGCATTGACACAGTTTCGTTCCGATCTCCACAATCCCGGGCGCATCAATCTCTTTCGGCTTGCTTCCGGTCGCCACGTGATCTCTGACTACGGTCACAATCCGGACGGCCTGAAGGCGGTCGGCGAAATGGTCGTCAAACTGACGTCACGTCGCGTCCCCGCTGTCATCGGGTTTCCGGGAGACCGCGACAACGCGGTTCTGGAAGCCGCCGCCCGCGTTGCGGTGAAGTACTTTGCGCCGCTGTATGTCAAAGAAGACAGGGATACCAGAGGCCGGGAACGCGGAGAAGTGGCTCAAATCCTTGTTGACGCCATTGCCAAAGCGAGTCCCCACACCCAGGTTCACGTGCTGCTGGACGAATGCGAGGCGTTGGAAGCCGCCATAAAGGCGCATGCGCATGAGCCGCTGATCATGATGTTTCACGAGGAAGGGGAACCTGTGAGAAAACTCCTGGAAGGCATGGGTGCGGTGCAGGTGCACGCGTTTCCCGAGTCTGCAAAACATGTTGCGACGAGCGTGATCTGACGCGGATACTCTGACGAACGCCGCCTGGTGTTTGGGCTGCGCACGATCATGTCGCTCCCGGAACACTTTCGCCGATGGCAAACCGTCGGGGACAAGTGTGGGTGCGCATGATCACGGCGCAATTCCTGAGGAAAGCCGTATGTTTCGTGTTATAGTGTCTTGGGGGCGGTAGGTTTGCTGTTTGAAAAGGCGCGCGCCAAGATCAATATGACACTGGACGTATTGCATAAACGCAGCGACGGATACCATGAAGTAGAGATGGTCATGCAAACTGTCGATTTCTGTGATTACATCTCTCTGCAGTCCTCTGCAACCGGAAAGATTTCGGTCCGTTCCAATGCGTTGTATATCCCTCACGATGAACGCAACCTG
>JAJYTO010000264.1 GCA_021793015.1 Bacillota bacterium | reverse complement strand
ATCGGCAAACGCCTGTCCGGTGCCGCCGGCCACGAAGATTTGTTTGTACATCGTCCGATCGGGATAGCGGGCTGTGACGAACTGCTCCATTTGAGTCCATACCCGCTCCATCGCCAAGCGCGTGATCGTGGTGATGTCCAGCATGGAGGCGCCGTATTCAAACTCCAGCCGGAGCTGTCCATCCTGGTTGCGCAGTTGATATTCGAGGTCATGCACGTTGACGCGTACCTTCGGATTCTCCCGCTGGATGTTCGCGACGATCTGGCGGTAGACATCATTCATGCCGATCGCTTCGCCAAAGCGGGCACCCATCGCCAAGTCGTTGAATTCAGTCATGTCCAACGTGCCGGAACCGGCGTCGATCACCAGAACCTTGGCGCTTTCGAGTGTTTTGTCGGCGACGTAGCCTTCGGTCGTGAGGTATTGGTCCATCAACACGGCAATTGGCTGACTGATGATTTTGAGGTATTTGATGGACAGGATGACCGACTGTCCGTTCTTCGCTCCGACGATCGGCTCGGTGAACCACCGTTCCAAAACGGAGAGCTTGTCTCGCTGAAAGTCTTCGACAGGCACGCCGAGAACCAAACTGATGTCCATGACATCGTGACTGCCATCGCGCGTTGCGGCATCGAGCAGCGCAAGTTTGGTCAGTGTCTGGAAGGTGTCGAGTCGGAGACGGTCCTCACGGTCGTAAGCGGAGATCGGAGTTCCGCCCGTTGCCCTCACGGCTTCGTAGCCAAGCACATAATCTCGTCCCCCAAAGGAGAACACATGCACATCGGCGGCCTTGGACAGACCAAGTGCGGCGTGTTCCGCCAAAGGAGGGACATACTCAGCAAACACCGATTGATACGAATCTTCGATCGAAGAAGCGCCAACCTCGTTGGAAACGGCAAAACACACACTCCCATTCCCCACATCAAGCCCGATAACCTTCATCATTCATCCCCCTTGGGGTCTGTGCGGTATCCAATATGACCCCTTCACAAACTCTAGCAT
Source organism: Bacillota bacterium (assembly GCA_021793015.1). Lineage (GTDB taxonomy): Bacteria > Bacillota > Bacilli > Alicyclobacillales > SLC66 > JAKADD01. The sequence goes on along the minus strand of JAJYTO010000264.1, from coordinate 3,405 downwards.
ATCACATTTCGTTTTCGTAGGGTCAATAAAGAGTCAATGAAGGATTGATGACGACCTCGACAAGAGGGATAACTCCGTTCTTGAGTCCGTCACGGATCAATGAGGTGTACTTGAAGACGCCAAGCGTCCGTTTTGTGTTGAATATCACAGAAGCCAAGGACGCTTAAAGGCTCTCTAAAGAGTTCAAGCGCAGCCGTCCAACTGTGGATATGGATGCTTGAAGAATCCGTGTAGCAACCGTATAACGATTGAACGAACTCTTGCCAGCGCCGCTCAGACGCTTCAAGCGTCCGTGAAGGAATCAAACCATCAATCGTGATATTGTCAGGTCTTGTTCGATCATAGAGGCGGAGCGGCGCGGAAGCGATGAGTCCAGAAAAGTGATGCAAAAATGACCGTTCCGCCGCGTCGGCGCGTGATAGGCTCAAAGTGAGAAGAGTGTGCAGAGAGGGGGCTTTGAGCATGAACGAGAGCGAAAAGCGCAGCCAGAACGCGGGTCGTCGTTTCTCCGTCAGAAAGGTCGATGACGGGTGGCGTACTCATGTGCTGGAGCTCGACAAAGCGGAAGGTTGGTTTGATACGAGCCGGTACGATCCGTCGCGGGTAGAACAGGGTTTGCCAGACGGGGCGTCCGTTCGTCGGGAGGGGTCGGCGATTTGCCTGACGTTCCCGTACTGGCTGTTTGCCAGCGAGGATCCCGGGTTAAAACACGGACGGCAGACAGAGCCACCCGATCCGTTGTTCTTGGCGCTTTGGCACGCAATGGCGCGCACCGTGCAAGATGAATTGCGGTTCGAGAACGATGTGGACTACCCTGAATTGCCGCCAAGAACACAGGTGACCATCGTTACCCACAGGGTGCGCAATGACGATTCGAAACCGGTCCCCTACTGCGTGTGGCCAATGATCCATGCCCTGGTCCAGCACGGTCTGATCGCGCTGGCCGATGCCAAGCGCATGACCTACGCGTCCACATGGCACAAGGTGGCCACGCGGGAATCGGAGCGGGTGGAGGTTTGGCTGGAGCACGCGCCGGCGGAATCGGCTGACGCGGAATAAGAAACGAATTAAGATGCGGGTATTGCGGCGATCCGGGTGTGGTCGTCGCTTTTGCCGCGAATTTGAGTGAAAGTTGACCGTTTTCCCATAGCGAGGCGTTGTAGGGTGAATAAGGTGAACGCGGTGACGCAAGGCGGGAAAGGGGCTTGTCATAGATGGATGAGAACAAAGACGGCTGCGAGGAAGTTATCGAGGGGAGCCGATCGCCAACGGGAAATGCCATTGAGGTATTGCGGGAGTACAACAGGGTGTCCTATTTGATGCGCAAGGACTTGTACAGTTTGGCGACTGCTGTGGACTGGTTGGAACCTGAGTGCGCGTTCTTCGAAGACATCGAGAAAAACCACTTCATGATCCAGCGTTTCTTGGCGGAGAAGGCGTACGGACAGATCGCGAGCTATTACGATCCGGTCATTCCCACGCTGGAGGTTCACGATTTTTGCGATGCGCAATTCCGGCAGGAGGATGGTGCCCTGGTGTTTGAGTTACCAGCATGGGCGGTCAGAGACAAACCACCGAAAAAGGGCATTCCGCCTATTTACCATCACCAGAAAAGCAAGTATGTGTTCGAACGACATTTTTGGTATGGCATGATTGGAGCGTTGCTCAAACGGGACGGTCCGGGGATTCGGTGGAATCGCGAACCACTAACGACATGCTGGGTGGATATGGAGTTTCGGACAACACAACAGAATGCCAGAGACTTAGACAACTATTTCGTGTCCCCATTAATCAATGCACTTTCAAGACACGGAATTATCGCATCGGACCACCCTACTGTCTTACAGCAGGAATCAAGATATTGGCAGGCGGTGGAGTGTAAAAGCGACGAAAAATTGATTGTGACCATTCAGGGAAATTGAGGGAATGCGGCTCGTCACGGTCTAAAAGAATCGTTCTGCCACGGCCCAAAAGAGAGATGCTTTGTTTTGGGCCGTGACGGAAGCATTGTTTTGAACCGTGGCGAGTGGGCGAAAACGCGCTTGAATTAAGGGTTTACGGGCAACGGCGGGAGATTAGTTTTCGGAATGAAAGATTGTCAAACAGAAAGAGTCTTCGAAGCGGAGGGGGTTCTTCGGAAAAATCACGGACAAAAGGCCGCTTCGGTGGGGCCGACCGGAGGGCGGTTCCACCGAAGCGGCAGGCTATCACGAACAGCTCGGCGACGCAGAAAGGATCGGTGGACGTGGGTGCGAAATGGGAAGAGTATCGGGCGCTGATGGCCGCACGCGAGGAAGAGGCGTGTCGTGCGTTGATCCGTGTACCGCGCATGAAAGTGACGCAGTTGGCCGTTCTGTTGAATGTGGATGCGAAACAAGTGACGCGGCTGTTGCGCGTGAGTGGCGTGGTGGAGGCTGCGGCGTATGTGCCGACAAAGATGCGCAATCCATCGTATGAGTCGAGACCACTGAACTATATGAAGCGCATGGTGCGGTTGAGTGAAGAGGCAGCGGAGGCATGGGCGGAACAGGAGGGGATCCGTCCACGAAAGTTTTGGCCGAAAGATGCGGGGAAGATGTTCGAGTTGGCGGGCGTTCTGGTCGCATTGCGACGTGCGGGGCTACTGTACGACAAATGGGATCTGCATGTGCCGATGGCCGAGCCGGAGGGAGAGCGGATGAGTCCGTTTCAGGCGTGGTTGATCGACAAGGAGGAGGGTGTTCGGTACGGGCTGTATGTCCTGCCCCGTTTCTATCCGGAGCTTGAACAAAAACGGGCACTGCACGGCTTGGTCTGGAAGTTGGAACAGGGGGGCAAAAAAAAGAAGAAAGGGGCAGAAGCACCGCAAGAGGCTGAACGAAAGATTCCTATCGTATTCTTGGTCCATGTGGAGGATGGCACAGAATACGCGAAGGCGATGGAGCCGCTGCTGCGTCACGGCGATCCGATGTATCTGCTCCCGTACGAATCGTTTACAGTTGACCCGCAGTTCTATCTGGATGCGCTGCGGACAGGGGAAAAAAGCGCATACCGTACAATCCGCCCTCGTGTGCCTCGCGGGGCACGTTTCGCTGTTCCGGTCGAGCACAGCGAATTTCTTGAAATGGCGGAAGTCGAGCCTGAAACAGAGGGTGGAATGGTTCGCCTGATAACGACGTACAGCACGGGCGACATTCAGCGAGCGCGACTGTGGCAGTCTAAGACGGAAAGAAACCATCCCAGCAAGGTTCCAGGCGGAACGAGACTGGCGTTGGGCCGAGTGTATGTGAGGGATGCGGTGATGCGCACAGCGCTGAAGGAGTCGCTCGAAAGCGTGCATCGAATTCGGAACAAGAAACTTCCCGAGAACTATCAGGATTATCCGTTTGTGGCCGACGTGGAGCCGTGGCCGGATGAGGATGCGTG
>JAJYTO010000263.1 GCA_021793015.1 Bacillota bacterium | reverse complement strand
TGAGCATCTTGTGATCAGCGAAGACTATAGGTCGTTGCTCAGCATTGTGGATCGCGCGAGGCGCAGACAACTGCTTGACGCGGACGGCGGAACCGCCGAGGCGCCGGCAAACGGCGAGCGGCGCGAGGGAGAATAGATGTAAAAGCCAAAGAGCGATGGGATCAATCAAACCCATCGCTCTTTGGCTTTTGCGCAACTGGTGACAATGCTATTTCTTCGCTTTTTCGAAGTTGCTGGAAACCTGGCTCCAATTGAGCACATTCCAGAAAGCGCCAATGTAATCCGCCCGTTTGTTCTGATACTTGAGATAATACGCGTGTTCCCATACGTCCAGGCCCAGTATCGGCGTGAGACCCTCCATGAGGGGGCTGTCCTGGTTGGCGGTGTTTGTTACCGTCAGTTGGCCGCTCTTGTCGACGACCAGCCAAGCCCAGCCGCTGCCAAACCGAGTGGCGGCAGCTTTGGTGAAATCTTCCTTGAATTTCGCGAATCCGCCAAATGCGCGAGCGATCGCGTCCGCCAGCGCGCCGCCCGGTTCGCCGCCGCCGTTCGGGCTGAGGAGCGGCCAGAACAGGCTGTGATTGGCGTGACCGCCGCCGTTGTTGCGTACGGCCGTGCGAATGGCTTCGGGAACTTCATTGATATGGGCCAATATCTCCTCAACGCTCTTCGTTTGCCAGTCCGCGTGATTTTCAAGCGCGGCGTTCAGGTTGTTCGTATAAGCCACATGGTGTCCATCGTGGTGAACGGTCATCGTTTTTGCGTCGATGTATGGCTCGAGCGCGTCGGTCGCGTAAGGAAGTGCTGGTGTCTGGAATGCCATGGTATCCCTCTTTTCCTCGGTTATGTAATGGGCAGCATCCCCAGTATGCACGGGGCCCATTGCTCCTTCATTATAACATAATGACATATGCGTGTCGGTATCAGTCCGAAAAACGCATCGACAGGTGTATATTCTGTCACAAAATCGTCAGGGTGTCGTTTCGGTAGCGGGTATCCACACGTAGGGATTCTCCCCGCGATCGCGGGCAGCATCGTATTTGACCGGCGTAAAACCCAAGCGAGTGAAGAAGGGATGGGATTTCCGGCGAACATTGACCTTGATTGGACTGCCGAGTGATTTTGCAAATTCGACGAGCTGAGTTCCGTAGCCACTCCCCTTATAGCCGGGAAGCACCTCCAGTTTCCACAGTTCGAAGTGATCCCGCGGCGGGTCAAAATAGCGGTCGTACTTGGCGGCAATCGGGTACAGACTCATGCGCGCAACAAGCGTGCCGTCTTCATAGACCCCATAAAATGGGCTGTCTACGCTGTTCTCAATCATGTTTTCCTTCAGTTCGTCCATCATGGACAGTTCTTCGAGGCCCGTCTCACGAAAGCGTTTGAATTCTTCCAGTGTTCGATAATTGACCTGAATCCTCTGAACGTGCGGCATCACTGCACTCCCTCTCATCCTTTTTCACTTTATTATACACCAGTGGTCTCCGGAACAGCGGAAATCCGCCGATCTGTACATAGCGCGCGCACTGGTTAGGAAGGTTATGGAGTGCGGGGTGGTCAGATATGTTGTCGAGGGTTGCGCTTGGTGGATACATAATGTCGCTGGGGCTTTGCTGCGGTCTGCTGTCTGGCTGCTATGACCGAGCGGAATTGGAGGAGCAGGCGTTCACCGTGATTCTTGGCATCGATCGTTCTACTGGACGCCAGGTTCAGGTGACCGCGCGGGTGGCCATTCCGAGCAAGTTGTCCGGCTCAAGCGGGGCGACGAGCGGCGGCGGAGACTATCGGTCGGGCACATCGGTGGTCACCGCCAAGGGCCGAAATCTCAATGAAGCGATATTGATGATGAATACGGGTATTGAACGAACGATCAATCTGTCCCATCTGTCCGGCGTCATATTTGGGAAGCCGCTGGCGAGAGAAGGATTGCTTCCGCAGTTTCGCACGTTGGTGCGCTACCGGGAATTTCGCCGTACTTTGTATGCGTTCGTGGCGGATGCAAGCGCTACAGACATTTTCCAGCGCGACAGACCCGTGCTGGAAAGCTCGGCCACGCGCTTGATCGAGGATTTGCACGATTCGAGTCGTCGCACCGGCTATGCGCCTTCAGTGCAGGTGCACGAATTCATGGGCGAACTTGAGACGCCCAACGAGGACCCGGTGCTGCCCATACTCAGTGAGAACAGACAGGCCGCAATGGAGAGCGGGAAGTCTTCGCGAAGCGCCAGACAGACGCGCGGCGGACGCACGAGCAAAGATCGGCTGCCCACAGACGCGGGAAAGATCAATCGAACCGGGGGCAATCCCGTTGAGTGCGTGGGCGCCGCGATATTTCGCGGAGACAGGATGGTCTGCGCCCTCAGCGGCGACGAGACGCGTCTGTTGCAACTGCTCTCCGGAGCCCTGAAACGGAGCACATACACGATTGCATCGCCCACGGGGCAAAAGGGGTATCTGAGTGTCAATATGCGCGATGCGGAGCCCATGCACGTGTTGGTGAAGCTGTCCGGCCGAAGGCCGAGTCTGCGCATCGAGCAGGTGTTCGAGGCGGAACTCCTCGGCGATCAGACCGACGCGTCGTTTGCCGACGCTCACAATCGCGAACTTCTGGAAACCCGCATGGCGCGCTCCCTGTCCCGTTCGGAAACCGCTCTGATCAAAAAACTGTACAGGAAATACCAGGTGGACCCATTCCGTTTTTTCCGGTACGCGCGCGGCCAGTTCTTGACATATGACGACATGATGCGGTATGACTGGCACCGTCAACTGCCTCGCGTGAGCGTACAGGTGAACGTGAGCGTGGCATTGCGCCGTTTGGGCACCCAGCTTGATCCCTCTGTGACTCAGTGACGGCGGCTGCGTTTTTGCAATCGATTGACTGCATGCGGCGCAATGGCGGCTTGTGCACAAAGAATCGCCTGCACAAAGAATCTCCTGGCCAGATTGCCGCTGCAGGTGCCGGAGCGCCTGCGTGTCGAGATTCAGAATGCAGTGTGACGGTGCAGGCGCACGCGCCGTCCGGTCATCGGATCGACCAGGATGATCATGCCGTCGTCAGGTGAGGCCGGGGGCGCCGCCTGTGGCGGAATCAGCGGCGCGGCGGGGCTCACCGCCCGTCTGCGCGGCATTGTCTGCGCAGACGGTGGCGGCGGCGCGTCAGGAGCGCCCCCCTGCTGTGGTGCAGGCATGGGGGGTTTGACCGTGGCGCGGGAAGACGGACCGGACGGCAGCGGCGGCGCGAACGCAGGAGACCGTCCGGGCGATGGCAGCGGCGGCGCCAACGCGGGAGACCGTCTGGGCGACGGCGGCGGCGCGATCGTGGGAGACGAGTCCTGATCTGGCGCTTGTTCCGTGACGAGAGCGCCTTTGGCCTGACTCCAGACCGTTCCTGCCAATGCGCCGACCATCTGCAGGATGAACGGATTGTTCGCGATGGAAAGAAGCGTCTCCGGATCCTTGACCCCGTCTGGCCACACAGCGCCGCGAACCACTGTCGCGATCTGTGTCAGCAGGAGCAAATAGTCATTCTCGGACAGACTGAGCAGGCGGCTTTCCTCCCCAATCCGCCGGCGGACGGAGAGGGGCAGCCGCATTTGCGAAGTCTTGCGTTTGGGGCGGGTCTTCACTTCATTCACATCCGTTTCATGTGCAACTGGACATGCTGAGTGTCGAGGTGATATGGGCATGAGCGATTCTCGCGATAGAGCGTGGAGCGATGTCCACGCTCTCAGCGGGACGAAGCTCCACCGCGCTGGTCCAGGGCCAAGGAGGAATCGGAGGATGGGTTCTCTTGGCAGGCTGGCGGCCAGACACGGCAAGGATCTTGTTATCTGGAGCGCGCTCGGAGTGCTGTTCGCTCTCATCTTATGGTTTGCGTACATTTACGGTGCGGGGGCCGCTTGAGACAAGGGTTCCGGCTTCCGGCGCGTGGGCGGATCCGCGCCTTGTCATCGATTTTCCTGGCGGCGGGGCAGAGAGAACCAGAGTTGGTTCAGGTCGTCCAATTCCTCTTGTGTGAGCGGTCGCGCGGCAGCCGCGGCAAGACTGTCCGTCAATTGCTCAGGCCGGCTCGCCCCGATGATCGCCGACGTAACGCCTGGTTGTTGCGTCACCCATTTGACGGCCGTCGTGGTTGTCAGCAGACCGCGCTCCAGGCACCAGCGTCGATAGCGATCGACGGCCTCAAATGTGGCCTGCTGCCAATACCGTTGTTGATAAAGGGCCCCTGCGCCGGCGGCGCCGCCGAGTGCGAAGCGCGATCCTGCCTCGACCTCTTGGCCAGACTGATAGCGGCCTGTCAGCATACCGCCCGCAAGCGGATTGTAGGAGATAATGCCCACGCCTTCGTCCAGGCACGCGGGCGCCAGTTCTTCCTCGATCATCCGGAACAGGAGGTTGTAGCGCGGCTGTA
>JAJYTO010000262.1 GCA_021793015.1 Bacillota bacterium | reverse complement strand
CGGCGATGCGATAGCGGTATTGGTCTGCCAGCGCTGACAGAGCACGCCGATGGCGGGACAATGTTTCCCCTTCTCCCCGGCTCTCTGCCTCCAGATCCATCCGCGACTTGCGCAGATAGATCGCCACCCGCTGCAGTTCAGTCGGATACGTGGACACACGGATCACCTTCACTTCTATTCTACGACTGACCTGCCGCAATTATTTGTGCAACAGGTCCAGGCTATGGCACATACAGTTTCTCTAGGGTCCGAGCGAGGAGCCGTGCGATCGGATTCTTTCGAATCGTCAACGCGCCGTGGATGTTCGACGCGATCGGGCTGTCGGGCTGGCGGATCCAACGCAAAGGCGCAGAGATTTCTGACATGGCTGCATGCGACGGTTGATTGGCGTCCGGCGAGTCTAACGAAAAGGCGCAGAGTGGGGGGAGTATGGTTGTCACGGGAGACGATACAGAGCGGACACAGTGTGGTGATCATTCACAGTCAGGGATTCACCGCTCTGGCAGCGGATCAGCAGGCACAGTGGCTGGAGCGGAAGGCGGTGGAAGGCGACGGTGTGGCGCAGGGCATCGTCGACGCCGCGCTCGCTATCCTGATGCAGACGAGCCGCAATAATATGGACGCCGAACGTTGAGGCCGAACGACTCCGTCAAATACTACTTCAAACGCAGGCGATCTCTTTGGCGATCGTCTTTTCACTTGTATTCGTGTACAATTTGCTATAAAACTATGACGTAAACATTAGGATGAACTGGAGGGAAGCGACTATGTCTTTGCAGAGTGCATCCGCCCCTGAAGCACGCGCTGTCGCAGTCACGATCGCCTATGTGGCGTTTGCGTTTACCCTGGGCGCCGCCTGGTTTGTGCTTGCGCCTCTGATACCGGCTCTCATCGCTCAACTGCATGCTTCGCTCAGTTCCATACTCCTGTTTGTCTCGTTATATGGTTTTGCGATGATCGTCTTCAGCATGCCCGCGGCATGGTGGGCCCGCAAGGACGGAGTTTCGCCGGTCCTGCGGACTGCCATTGTGCTTTCCTTCGTCGGTTTGGGCGGCCGCGTGTTTGCCCCTTCGTACAACTGGTTTTTCCTTGCCCAGGCCGTTGCCGCCGTCGCCTATCCGATGCTGATATCGCCAGTGGGAGCCGTGCTGCGGCGGGCGCAACTCACACACTGGCGCGCCGCTACCGGTCTGACCATTGGCATGCTGTTTTTCGGGATGTCGATGGGCGCCTTTTTCGGACCTTCTCTCCTTGGCGCGTTTGGGCTGACGGGAACGCTCGTGTTCACATGGATTCTCAACGCGTTCGTGGGTGTGTTTCTGTTTGCCGCCGTCAATAAAATTCCTGCAGAGCGGCCGGGAAGTGGAGAGACGGCCGGGGTCGAGGGAACTCGAAAAATCATCTTTGGATCGCCCAGGTGGTGGTGGATTGGGCTTGCCATCGCCTCCACAAGCGTGATGTTTGGCGGGATCGCGGTCAGCGTACTGCTGCACCTCAATATTCCCGACGCCATACAGTTGGGGGGCACACTGACAGCGCTTACGTTTCTCGGATCCGCCGTCGGGGCGAGTCTGTTTCCCTCTTTGGCGGATGTGTTTGGCAAGAGCGGCGTGTGGCAACTGATCCTGATTGTGCTGACGACCATTTTGACGGTGCTTGTGGTCCTCGTCTTTACGGACGGCATACAGGCCTCCGCGAATCTCCTCAAAGCGATATTCTTTCTGCTCGGGCTGTTTGGCAATGGTTGTTATGCCCTGTCGCTTGCCGCTACGGCTGCGGCAGCGCGGGAAGCCGAGGGAGCGGGCGTGCACACGGCAGGGTTCAGCATGGCCTCCAATGTAGGTGTGGCGCTGCTGCCGCCGCTGCTTGGCCCGCTTGTGATCAGTGCGCCTGTCGTGTTTGGCCTGTTGACCATTGTGATTATGGCGGCGGCTGTTGTGAATGTGAGTATCAATATGCGGCGGGAGGCGGCAAGTCACGCGTTCCAGTCCCATCCTTGAACGACGATATCCGTCTTTTTGGAGCGGTCAGCACCAGGAATGCTCCCTCACGTACACAAGAAAAACGTACGCTCAGTCGCATTCTTGGTTCACTTCCTTGCACTGCTTGGCTCTTATCTGACCTCTTTTTGAACAGGCTCTCTTCGGGCAATGGGTCTACAGGGAATTTGTGGTTTCGTAGAGTTGCTACAAGTTTCGACGGCAATGGCTAGTAAACCATCATGACACTCGAAGCGAGATGCGTTACAATGATAACGTGTCGCGTGACCAGCGCTGCCCGCGTACACACGTGTTCCCTGCCGTGTTGCGCGAGCGGTTTCAGAGTGTATGAGGGGGATTTGGATGTGAGTGTCAAGCGCGAAGAACGTCCTGTTGCACGCCGCGCGCCACGGCGCATCCAAGGGCTGTTTGTTGCCACAGTACTAGCCACCGGAGCGCTGATTGTACGGCTGGGGTATATGCAGATCACCCAGGGCCAGTCGTTTCAATCTCAAGTCGCGGTGCAAAACTACGATACGATCCACATTTCCGGCCCCAGGGGGTGGATTTATGATAGCGAGGGCAAAGTGCTTGCGGCGGATAAAGCTGTTTTCGCCATCGTCTATATCCGCTACCCCAATGACGCGCCGTCTGCTTCCATCGTCGCGAAGCGGTTGGCGCCTGTCATTGACGTGAAACCGGGAGCTCTTCTGAATACAATGGTCAACTCCTATCCAGGATTTGCGACGGTGACTTTGGTGCACAGCGCCACGCCGAAGGAACTCGCATACGTCGCGGAGCATCGCAACAGCCTTCCCGGCATTGTGATGATCACAAAACCGATGCGCGTGTATCCGCAGGGGTACTTGGCCGCCCATGAGATAGGCTACATCGGTCCGATTCCGTCGTCTCAGGCGTCGACGTACGCGGCCCAGGGCTATGATCCGAATTCCTTGGTCGGCCTGTACGGTCTGGAGGCGCAGTATCAAAAATATCTCCGCGGCCGTGCGGGCGCTGACAAGATTCCCGTGAACCCCGCCGGCGTCCCGTTGCCGGGAGGCGCGATTCACCAGCCGGCGACTGCGGGAGACAATCTCATCCTGAACCTGAACGGGCCGCTTGAAAAAGTCGCCGAACAGGCGCTGATCTCGCGGATCAAGTATTTGAAATATACATTGAATGAACCCAACGTGCATTCGGGAACAATTGTCGTACTGAATGTGCATACGGGCGCCGTCCTGGCGATGGCGAGCTATCCCTCCTTCAAGCCCCAGTGGTGGATGGGCGGTATTTCGTCGGCGCACTATCAACAGTTTTTGAACAATGAAGCGGGAGTGAACCGGGCGATTTCCGGTCTCTATATGCCTGGATCGGTGCAGAAACCGTTGACTGCCATGGCTGCGCTTATGAACCATGAGATGACTCCCGGCATGCTGGTGAATGACCAGGGCGGGCTGCAGATCGGGAACTATTTTATGCACAGTTGGAACCAGAGTGGATTTGGCGTCATTGGCCTCAAAGAAGCGCTGGAGGTGTCGGACGACACGTATTTTTATCAGGTCGGCCTCAATATGGGGCATTATAACGTCAACAATCCGCCGCAAAACGTGCAGAAGTGGCTGACGGGTCCGCGTGTCAAGGCGTTGCAGCAGCTTCAGAATATGGGCAAGCAGTTTGGCTTGACGAGTCCCACTGGCGTTGATTTGCCGGGCGAAAGCACGGGGTATGTGACATTTGCCAACCCGCCGACCCTATATGACCTTCCTGCGGCGGCCATTGGACAGGAAGAAGCGTACTCGACGATCGGCATGGCGTCCTATGTGGCCACGATTGCCAACGGCGGATATCGGTATCAACCGCAAATGGTGCATGAAATCGTATCGCCGTCCGGCAAGGTCGTCAAGTTATTCAAACCGCATCTGATCAACAAGGTGAATGTGAAACCACAGTACCTGAAACTGATGCGACAGGGCATGGAATTGGCCACGCATGGTTCATTGGGCACGGCGACGTTCTTCTTTGGCAACGACCCGAACAACGTGGCCGCCAAGACGGGCACCGCAGAAAGCGGCATCCCCGGACGCAACAACTCCGTGTTTATCGGGTTCGCGCCGTATAACAACCCGCAAATCGCGGTGGCGGCGGTGATTCCGGATGTGACGGGCGAGGGTTTCAGGGCGGCTGCGCCGATGGCGCAAATCGTCATCGACGCCTATTTCAGCCAACAGAGAAAACACTCGAAACCGTGATCGCATTGCGGTCGTTTGACAAACGTTCAGCGGCGGATATTCAGTTTTGTTCTAGGCGCTTTGCGCCTGATCGCCAGGATGAAAGGACGGTTGAACCGCCAGGTGTTCGACAGTTTTTATGACGCCGTCGCGTATGTGTTTTCGAGTTACAGCCGTTCAAAACCATTCCGTTCTCCAGGCTATGACA
>JAJYTO010000261.1 GCA_021793015.1 Bacillota bacterium | reverse complement strand
AAGGCGGCTTGCGCTGCGCCATCACGGCAAGACAGAACAGCCATAAACTCGCGTTGTTTGCGGCGGAAATTCACGACGATCAAGACGATGTTGTGGCCACCGCCACCGGACACTTCTACAAGACCGCCCATGCAGAGTCCCCTCCCGCAGAGTCCGCTCCGTAAGGACAGGCATGACTTCGGGCGACACTCGACGCCAATCGTAGATGCGCACCTGTGCGATGGTATGGATGGTGCGATGTTCGGGCCGATGAGCGGCAAGGCGGACGGGGGGCTGGGCGGCAAGGAGGATGGCCGGCGGCCAATCCTGCCCTCCGGGTGCTGCGGCGGTGTTGACGTGCACGGTGTGCGGTGCGCAGTGTGCCGCGCACGAGGCGGGAGGATGGCGGTCAATCGGAATCAGAGTGGGCGTCAACAGTTGACTCCGGGACCAGTCTCCTGCGCAGCAGCGCGGTGAGCAGCGGCAACGGGAGCGCCGCTGCCAGCAGGATAAACGCGAGCGGAAGCGCTCCGGGCAATCCCTGTTCTTCAAGCGCGATCCAAATGGCCACCGGCAGCGTATGAGGATCGTAGGCCACCACGATGACGGCGCCGAACGCGCCCAGCGCCCGTGCGAACGCCATCGCGAGACCGACCGTCAGTCCGGGTGCGGAGAGCGGCAGGGTCACGCGGCGAAACGTGACGTGAGGCGGTTGTCCGAGGGCCAGCGACGCGCGTTCCAGTCTTTGGTCCACCTGACTGAAAGCGGCCTGGGCTGCAAATACATAATACGGCATGGACTCGTAGATCTCCGCAATCGTGATGGCAAGTCGGTTATTGGACGCCGATAGCTGGAAACGGTTGAGCATTTCACCCAGCGGTCCATATGGACCATAGAAATACACGAGCAGCAGGCCGATGACAAGCGGCGGCAGGAGCAGCGGAATGAACATCAGAAATTCAACCGTCCGCCACAGCAGTCCGTGCCGTCGCGCCAGCAGCCAGCCGAGCGGTGTGCCCACAATCACAATGACCGTCAGGGCGACCGCAGTAGTCTGCAGGGATACGGACAGCGCGGGGAGCCCACCGCTGGCAAGAGCTGCGCTCACGCTGCCCAGCGAGATGTGGGCCAGCAGTGCGATCACAGGAAGCAGCAGAAAGGATGCGCCGAGCAGAGCCAGCAGGGACAATACGATGCGTGCGGCGACGCTACTTTTCATTGCCAAAAATCATGCAGGTCACGGGGAACATGCGCGCTCACATCCTTGGGCGGTCGTGTAGATTTCGGAGGGGAAGCCGTCGATCATCACGTCTCTACCTTACAAGAAGGGTTGTTTGAATACAAGGCCGCGTGCGCCAGGTTTCACCGGGTGATGGAGTTCGCGGCGAACGACCGCAGATGACTGCGAGTGACCGCAGATTATGGCGGATCATGGCTTATTGTGGCTTATTGTGGCTTATTGTGGCTTATTGTGGCTGACAGCAACGGACGCGGGTTCATTGTGGCTGACAGCGGCGGCCGCGGCGGCGCGTTGGTCTGGCCTAACGCTTACCTGCAACTGTGATATGATTGAAGTGCGCAGATTGATTCGCAGGAGCGACGCCAGTCAAGCGCCAGCCGAACGCTCGGCGAACACCGGCCAAACACTCGGCGAACACCGGCCAAACACAAGCCGAACGCTTGGCGAACACCCGCCAAACGCTGGCGCGCCATGCTCATCCTGCCGGCTCGATGCGCCGTCCCTGCGACAGGCGCGTCGAGCCCGGCTGTGCGCGACAGAAGTGGAGGAGTTTGCGATCGAAGACCCGGGACACCTTTTGCGTCAGTTTCTCATGGCCAAGAAATGGTCATATGCGGTAGCCAACGTATCGATCATTCTCTCCGAGATCGTCATGGTTCAGTTTCCGCGCTTGCTGGGGGAGTTCACCAATGCATGGGGTCACCGTCGACTGACTCCCGGCCGAATCATGGATTATGCCCTGGAGTTGCTTCTGGTGGGGGTTGTTTATGTCCTGCTTTTTGGCGTCGGCCAGATGCGCAACGGCAGGAACGGGAGAGAGTTCGAATATCTGTTGCGCAAACGGCTGTTCGATCACTGGGAAACGCTTTCGGCGGGCTACTTTCGCAAGCGCAGCGTCGGCGATCTGCTGAACCACGCCCTCAATGACGTGCGAGCTGTTCGCGAGGCCCTGTCGGGCGGCATGAACATCCTGACGAACTCCATATTTTTGCTGGCGGCCACTCTGTATATGACACTAACCACGATCAATGTGAAACTTACCCTGATGAGCTTGATTCCCATTCTCTTTGTACCGCTGCTCGTCATCTGGTGGGGGCCGCGCATTCGCGACGCTTCCCGGCAAGTGCAGGAATCATTGTCTGACATGGCCGATTTGACTGAGGAGAGTCTGTCGGCCATCAGCCTGGTCAAAGCGACGGCCAATGAGCGCGTCGAGACAGAACGGTTCACGAAGCGGGTGGACCAGATTGTCCATCGGCAACTGGGCATGATTCAGCGCAGCGCCATGTTTCAGTCCTTCATTCCGCTGCTGGGATCGCTCAGTTTTGCGATCGCGCTGCTGTATGGCGGCTATCTGACTGTTGAACGGCAGATCAGCCTGGGTGCGTTTGTTGCGTTCACGTTGTATCTGGCGATGATTATCACGCCGCTGCAACAGATTGGCTTTGTGATCAACAACTTTCAGCGGGCGTCAGCGTCGATGACGAGGTTGCGCATACTGATGTCCGAGGCGCCGGATATCAGAGATCCGGATCATGCCAGCCCGCACGCCGGAATTGCCGGGATTATCGGAGACATCGATGTCCGGCTGGCATCTTTCACGTACCCGGACGGCGACAACCCCGTCCTGCAAAACATTGTGTTCAGCGCACTGCGCGGGCAGACCGTGGGCATCGTGGGGCGCACTGGCTCCGGCAAGACAACGCTTGTCAATCTGTTGCCGCGCATCTTTGATCCACCGCCGGGCAGCGTGTTTTTGGACGGCCGCGATATCAGGGAACTGCCGCTCTCTGTCCTGCGCGCTGCGATCGCGTATGTGCCTCAGGATGGATTTCTGTTTTCCACAAGCCTCGGGGAAAACATCGGATTCAGCAGTGTCGACGCGACTCCGAAAGCAATCGAGCAGGCCGCGCGGGATGCGGCGATCTATGAAGATATCATGCGCTTTCGCGACGGGATGGACACGCAGATTGGGGAACGTGGTGTGACGCTCTCTGGCGGACAGAAGCAGCGAACGGCCATCGCTCGCGCCCTGCTGAAAAATGCGCCGATTCTTCTGCTTGACGATAGCCTGTCCGCCGTCGACATGAACACGGAGAAGCGTTTGATCACCCGATTGCGGCAGATCAGACAGGGCAAAACAACGCTGATTATCGCCCATCGTCTGTCGGCGGTGCGTCATGCGGATCTGATCCTTGTCCTTGACGGCGGAGAACTTGCAGAGTCCGGGACCCATGCCGACCTGATTCGGCGCAATGGCGTGTACAGCGCCCTGTACCGGTTACAACACGACGGAGAGGCGGTCACCGGATGAGACAAAAGGCGTTGCGCGGCGCAACACCAACCAGCGGTCTGGCCAGCCTTGCGCATCTGCTTCCCTTTGCAAGACCCTACATGGGTTATTTCGGAGTTGTGTTTGTGCTTGTGATCATCTACAACGCTGCCAGTGTGTTGCAGCCCTATCTGGTGAAAATTGCGATCGACCGCGACATTTCCGTCGCCCACCTCGATTTGCACGGGCTGATCGCGGTGAGCCTTGTCTACATCGGAGCCGTCATCGCCGGTGTGGCGGCCAACTATTTTCAAATTTTGCTATTGCAGTACGTGGGTCAGAGCATCGTCCGGAAAATTCGGATTCAGCTGTTTTCTCATATTGAAAGCCAGTCCATGAGTTTTTTTGACAATAATTCATTGGGACGGTTGGTCACCAATGTATCGAGCGATACGGAAACGGTGAGCCAGTTCTTTACGCAATTTTTCCTCAGCATGGTTCGAGATGGGCTTTCTCTGGTGATGATTGTCGCCGTCATGTTTGAACTCAATGTGCGGATAGCCGCCTACTGCATGATTTTGTTGCCCATTATTTTTGCCCTCTCGCTGTTGTTTCGCCAGCGTCTCCGAACCGCCTACCAGACTACGCGGACTCGGCTGTCAAACGTCGTGGGTTTTTTGGCGGAAAATCTTGCGGGCATGCGCATTACCCAGATCTTTCACCAAGAGGACCGTCAGGCCGAACGCTTTCGATCTCTGAATGAAGCGCACCGTTCTGCGAACGTCCATGAGTATCAGGTGTCCGTGCAATTCAATCGCGTGCTTGATCTGCTCGGCAATGTCGCGGTGGCTGGCGTGGTATGGGTCGGCGGCAACGCGGTTCTGGGCCATATCATACTGTTTGGAACGCTCTATGCCTTTATCACA
>JAJYTO010000260.1 GCA_021793015.1 Bacillota bacterium | reverse complement strand
TCATCCCGTCCCCCTGCGCAATTTCACCCTATACCCGCGCATGATGGTGGGCCGCTTTGGAGCGGCGCAACTGGTTCTGGACTGGCTGGAGGCCAGAGGGGGTCTGCATGCAGCGGATCTGAACGGACGGAGGGAACTCGACAAACAGATCACTGTGCCGCTGTTCACCGATCGCAGTGTCTTGGTGGGTTCCATGCCTCAGGCGCTGGGGCGGTCTGCCATCGTCGGGATCGAGTCGTCGACGTCTCCTGATTCCATCTATGCGGCGGCTTTGCGCGCCATGGCTTACCATGTGGCAGAACTGGTGGAGACGGTGCAACGGTCCACTGGTCAACGCATTGTCCGTCTTCACACGGATATATGCGGCTTTGCGTTGCCGTCGCTGTTTTCGTTTCAGGCGGCGATTACAGAGAGGCCAGTGGCCGTGAGGCACGGCGATTCGGCGGCGCTCGGAACCGCGCTGCTTGCCGGACTCGCCGCGGGAATTTGGACTTCCGGGCAGGTGCTCGACTGGCTTGACGGTGCGGGAACCACCGAGGTGTACGAGGTCCATGATCTTGACCCGCATCTGAACGATGAGCGCCGCGCCTGGCGACAGTTGTCCTGCGGGGTGTCGGAGTGAAGACTGCCCGATGGGGACGTAAGGCGCGTTCTTGCCTTTCGTTCCCTCGTTTGTTACAGTTGAGTGGAGCAATAAGACCTGAGTCATTTGAAGGAGGAACACGATGCCAAAAGGTGCCACAGTGACCAAGACTCTCAAAGTGGGGGATCAGGCCCCTGATTTTACACTCCAGGCGCACGGCGGACGCACCGTCACACTGTCAGAATTTCGCGGCAAGAACGTGCTCATCGCGTTTTATCCCTTGGATTGGACGCCCGTTTGAGGCGCGCAAATGCCATCCTACGAAGACGATCTTTCTCGCTTCGAGGAGCATAACGCCCAAGTTCTGGGCATCAGTGTGGACAGTCTCGCCAGTCATGAAGCCTGGCAAAAATCCATCGGGGGCATCACGTACCCGCTTTGCTCTGACTTCTATCCGCATGGGTCCGTTGCTGAAAAGTACGGTGTGCTGCGGTCTGAAGGGTACAATGAGCGAACGTTGATCG
This sequence comes from Bacillota bacterium, assembly GCA_021793015.1. GTDB lineage: Bacteria > Bacillota > Bacilli > Alicyclobacillales > SLC66 > JAKADD01. The sequence continues at coordinate 3,324 of JAJYTO010000260.1, read as the reverse complement.
TGGTTGATACAAAGGGTGTCGTACGTTTCATTGACGTGCATCCGATCGACAAACAACCTGATAACGAAGAGATTTTCGATGTGCTCCGTCAGTTGCGGTAGGTTTTTACGCTGAGCGATCGAAAGATATCTGGCCACCCTGCGGCAGGGGTGGTCAGATATTTTCCGCGTCCGGCGGCGATCACGCGATCGCTGAACGGACGGCGTTCACAAGCGACGTCCAGATGGACGCTGGCTCCAAACCCAGATACCAGGCTGCCGCGCCGGCCAGATGATCCTGCGCCACGATATCCGCGAAAAGCAACAACGAGCGCCTGTCTTCAATCCAGATTTCATGCGGCAAACCACCCTGCACGAACGTTGCAAAGTGCAGACCGAGGCTGCGATTCCAATGGATTTTGGCGTTCTCCTGAGCCAAAACGTTGCGCGTTTGCACGAGCGACAACGCTGTGCTGGCGACCACCGATCCGTGTGGAGACAGGGTCCATTCCTGAGTGTAAAATGGCATGCCGAGGATCAATTTGCGGGGCGGAACGCCCGTCTGGATCATATCTTTCACGGACCCCTTCACCCAAGGCAGAGAAGCCGTCGGCCCAGCCGTCGATTCTCCTCCCCAGTACTGATCATATCCCATCAATACGATGTAGTTGGCGGCCCGCGCGAGCGCCGCGTGATTATAGGGCCCGCTGTTGTTGCCAAGCGCGACATCGGGGGGCAAGTCTATCGAAAGCGCCAGACCGTGTTTATGAAGCGCCTGCGCCAGAACGGACGCGAAACGGGAGTAATTCCATCGGTCCTCTGGGAAGAGACCCTCAAAATCAAGATTGATGCCATTGATTCCGGATTGCACAGCAATCTGGACAATGTGTGCGATCAACTTGTCCTGTTGATCGCGATACTGCAAAATCTGATGGCTGAGCGCCCCATTAAAACCATTGTCGACGACGGCCCAAACTTGCACACCCATTTGCCGGGCTTTTTTCACGACGCCCGGTTCAATGTGGCCTGAGATGGCGCCGTTCAAGCCGTCGACATGCAACCATTTGGGCGCAAGGACCGTGAGACCCGGAGTCTGTGCCAGAGTGGCTTCCAGATTGGCGGCGCCCGTGTCAAGGGCCCAACCAACTGTCAATCTGCGGGGGGCGGAGACCCTCTGTGCGAGCGTGTTCACAATATGCGACCACGGGACAAGATGGGGAGCAACCGCGGGGGGAGATTGGGCATGAGAAGTCACGGTCGGCGTGTGTGCGCCATGGTATGCTGACAGTCCGCTCATCGACAGCAAGGCGAATGACAGGGACGCCGCGAGCGGCGACGGCCATCTCACAGGTTCGATCTGCATGACGGCGGTCGTCTTGAGAGCGTGGAAAAGAGTTTGATCTGACGTCAGTGCGAGTCTTGCGGCCTTTCCACCGCCATACAGGGACAGGGCAAGAAGCAGTCCGGCCAGGGTTGTCGACATAAACAGCGCCGCCGTCAAGAGATGGACACCGAAGCGGGCGCGTCCGGCGCGCCTTTGGATCTTGTGTTGGCTGATCATGGTCGCTCCTCGTATGCTGTGGCTTCCTGTCTCCGCGCTAATTCTCTCATCTCGCAAATGAGGCAAAGCAGGTTCACTTGTACCCTATGCGCGACTCTATGACTCTAGTACAGGAGATCGTCGGGTGGCGAGAACGCTGACTGACGAGTACAATTCAGGGTGGACCCGCAGACTTTCGTCCGCCTATCGCAAACGCCAGCACGGGCACCCCTGTTGATGGAGACGCTTAGCGACAGCGATGGACTCCCGCCAGGACGGATCATGTATGCCGCTGCAGCGAGTATTAGCGGTCTTTAGGCCGCGGCTGTTTGAGCGGCAGCGGCATGCATGATCCGTCCTGACAGGCAGGGACCGCCGTATTTTCGGGATCAGGATACGAGGAGGCTTCATGTTTTGACAACAGGGACACACGTGTCACAGGTCGCATCTGGAGTGTATCGGTGCACCTTGCCAACCGGTTTTGCGGTGGGTGATGTGCATGCCTATCTGATTCCTGACCAGCAGGGCGTCACGGTGGTTGATGCAGGACTGGGTACCGAGGAGTCGATGGCCGCGCTGGAACAGGGCGTTCGTGACATTGGCTGCACACTGGATCAGGCGCACACCATCGTGCTGACACATGGGCACGCCGATCATGCGGGGGGCGCCGCAACTCTCAAGGAGCGCACGAACGCTCGCCTGATCGGTCATCCTCTGCTGCTGCGCTGGCTGCAACCTACAGCGGAGTCGAGGCGCGCCGAAGATGAATTTTTCGAACGATTATACTGCGCGTGCGGTTTGTCACAGCCGTTGCGGGAAACGGCCCGTTCGGAACAAAACCGGTATCGTCAAATGGTGCGGCCAGTGTGTCTGGACGCCGGTGCGGGGGAGGACGACATCGTCAGTGGTTGGCGAATCGTGTACACGCCGGGTCACTCTGAGAGTCACCTCTCATTATGGCGCGAGCATGACCGGACGATGATTGGAGGAGATTCCTGTATCCAGCATATTTCCGCGAACGCTCTGGTCGAACCGGATGAGGAGTGTCTCGGCAGGGTGCAGAGCGTCGCCCAGTTTCGAAGAACGTTTTTGAAGCTCAGGGCGATGGAGATTTCCGTGATCTTGCCGGGTCACGGCGAATCAGTCCTGGACCCGCAAGCGTTGATTTTCCGCCGGTTGCACGATCAGGAGAAGCGGGTTGCGCAGCTTGTGGCGGCGATTGACACGGAGGAGCGTACGGTCTGGGACCTGGCGTCTTCACTGTTCCCCCGTCATCTGAAGGAACCTACGCTCATTGTGTCGGAAGTGCTGGGACACCTTGACTATGCAGTGACCGTCGGTCAAGTCACAAGCAGTTGCGATAGAAACGGCGTCGCCCGTTACCGATTGGCGCGATGAGGTCCTGTTTGCGCCGATCGCAGACGGCGCAAGCGTTCATACGGTCTGCCGCAGGAAGGATTGGTCGCCAAGTCGTCCGGTGAATGATGCCATTTGCATGTTATAATACTTAACACGTACAAATGGCCAATGGCTTCCGCGATGCTTGGCGTCAGCGAGCATAGGGATGAATAAGCGTCTATGGCGATATTTGAGGACAGGAGGGGATCGAACATGGCTAGTTCGTCTGCGACGATGCCGCGTCGCGTGGCTGTGGTGGGAGGTGGAGCGATCGGTTGCTACATGGCCGCCCAGATGCACGCGGCAGGGCATGCGGTCACGTTGTGCGTCCGCACCCCCGTTGAACGCCTCGTCGTAGAGTCCTCCGGCGGTGTTGTCGAGGTGCCGGTGGCGATCAGTGCGGATCCG
>JAJYTO010000028.1 GCA_021793015.1 Bacillota bacterium | reverse complement strand
TCATTTGCTCTTTCATCATCTGGATGTCGCATCCTTTTCGAGTACACACCTTAACTGCGGCTCTTGTGGAAAGATTCTCAATCATGGCAGCAGACGACACAAGAAATATCGCTTACCTATGTATGGTTGTGCAATGGCATCTCTCAGTGTAACGTATGCGTCAAATAGCGCCCACCTATCGTTCGCGGTGAGCGCTATCTATACTGTAGTCAGTACTAGCGACGGGGATGGCGAACTTCATCTGGCAAGCGATCCGACCACGGAAGCAGGGAATCGAGTACTTCTCGATTCTCGAGATCCAGATTGGGCAACTGCTCAAATAGGTACTTGAGGTAAGTGAACGGGTTGAGGTGATTCTCCTTCGCCGTTTCCGCGAGGCTGTAGGCCATCGCACTGGCGTTCGCACCGCGAGGTGTACATGCGAAGAGCCAGGCCTTGCGACCCATCACGAACGGTTTAATCGACCGCTCGCTGCGGTTATTGTCCAGCTCCAGATGCCCATCCTGAAGAAACGTCTCGAGTCGACTCCGCTGGTTCATGGAGTACCCGATCGCTTTTCCTAAGGCGCTTTTTGGCAGAACCTGACCACTCTGCGTCTCGACCCATGCGAAATACTCGTCCAAAAGCGGTCGGCTTTGCTTGAGCCGCGTTTCGTACCGCTCCTCTACGGACGACGTCTTGAGCCCTCGCTCAATGGCAAACAGGCGATTGCAATACTCCAGCCCCGTTCGGGCGGCGGATGGACGATCGCGGTCACTGGCTGGCAGGGCCTTGAGACTTTCATCATATTTACGCCTTGCGTGCGCCCAGCAACCGACCAACGTCACATCGGGCAAATCGCTGTATCCGACGTACCCATCCACGTGCAGGTATCCGTGGAATCCGGACAGAAAGCGTGCGGGATGTTCGCGGGCTCTCGTGGGCTGGTACTCATACAGAACAATCGGAGGACCATCGCGACCGGATCGATACAGCCACATGTACGACTGCGTCTCGGCTGCTCGTTCAGGCTCCCGGAGCACTTGCAGCGGCGTTTCATCCGCATGCAGGTAGCGCCGTGCGAGCAGGTGTTCGTGCAAGCGCTCGTACACTGGACGCAACCATCGGTCGGTGCCTTGGATGACCCAGTTTGCGAGAGTCTGGCGGGACAGTGTCACGCCTTGGCGGCTGAATTGCTGCTCCAGTCTGTAGAGGGGCATCCCCTCGACATACTTCTTGTTGATGACGTAGGCGATCGCCGAGGGAGAAGCGAGACTGCCGAGAATCACCGGGTTGGGCATCGGCGCCGTGACAATCGGGGTCTCTGTTCCCGTCCGTTCACAGTGGCGGCAGGCATACACAAAGCGCACGTGCTCGACCACGGTCACTTGCGCCGGAACGATCTTGAGTTCCCGCCGCACTTCGGTGCTCATCTCATGCGTCGGATGGCCACACGCGGTGCAGATCTGCTCGTCTTCGGACAGCCTGTACTCGATGCGCTCCACCGGAAGATTTTTCAGGGTCTCTTCGCGTTGCCCTTTTTGCTTCTTGCGTTTATAGGTGATGGTCTCGAGCACGGGTTCTTCTGTGGCTTCTGGATGGGCTTCCACTTCGGCTTCGGCCTCGTCGAAAAGAGACAACTGTGCCGAGTCCCCGTTGCTGCGCTCGCTTGATGCGCCAAACCTACGCTTCTGGGACAAGCGCAGCTGCTCTTCATACCAGGCCAATTTCATCTTCAATTCGTCAATCGTCTGTTCCAGAGAGACGCAACGCTTCTGCAGAGATTCAATTTCCTCAAGGGATGGATCTTGGGTATTGTTCATACTGAATTACATTCGACAAATGCATCTGAAATTCCTGCTTGGATGGAGAAAAAAAGAGCTAAATCACCGCGCGGACACTCACTTTTTTGTGTGCTTGTCGCTGCGTAAGCGAAAGGCCATCCAGCAGCCAGCGAAGCGCCCGACGATCAATGGCGACCGTCTTGGCGCTGGCATCTTCCGGCCACTGGAACCGCCCTCGCTCCAAGCGACGGTAGTGAACCCAGAAACCATTTTGCTCCCACTGCAAAATCTTGAGTTTGTCCCGTTGCCGATTGCAAAACACGAACAGGCACGGGGAGAACGGATCCAACTCGAACCGTTGCTGCACGAGTGCAGCCAGTCCGTCGATGGACTTGCGCATGTCGGTGCTGCCACACGCGAGATAGACCTTTTGCTCCGAACCGAGATCGCTCAGCATACGGCTGTCAACGCCGCAACGACTTGCTGCAACAGGGTGGGATCGAAGTCTCGGTGCACGTCGACACAGACATCGCCGATGCGCACGGTCAGCGACGGTGAGGAGTCGGAACGATGGGTTGACTCCATATCAATAGTGAGCCAACGTACCTCAGAAAGAGGTTCTTCGGGGAGCTCGGGATGAGAAACCCGACGGAGCCAATAACGCAGGCTGTGCAAATTGACGGAATGAGCAGCACACCAGGATGGTGCACTCTGACCGCTGGCCTGGAATGCTCGAATGCGTTCTTCCCATTTCATGCGTAACTCGATCCTCGACACGGACGCCACACTCCTCTGACTGACTTGAGGACATCGTATCGCGTGGCTGGGCCAGAAGCGAGGTGTCTAGAGTTTGACGCTTACAGTGTAACGAGTGTCGTTTAATCAGAAAGTCCATATTCTGTATAAACCAATTGTGACGACATCCCGATGGGGCTGCTAAATCTTCAAGTGGTACTGTAGAATTTCCGGAAGCACTCAACTCATCTGCAAGATCAGTAAAGGTGTCGAAAATCAAAGTCAGGTCACCAAGATTCACGATCCCTGCATTACTGCCTCCGTCAGGAATCGCTGCATAAATTCCATCATCAACGGTTTCGATTGAAAAATGATGGTATCCTTCATCCACTATAACTCCCCCTTGGTGTTAGGCGTTGTCGAACGGGTCATAATCTACAGAATGCCCTCGAACTTCCCGTTGCGCGGCTACTTGCCAGCGGACAGCTCTATTTTCCTTGATCATCAGGAATGTGGCAAGGGATGATTTTGAAATTGTACGCGAGTTTGGCGTAGATGGGTTCGAGCAGGGGCACAGTATAGGAATCCGACTGGCAGGAACGGCCGTGCGATTTTCGGGATAGACTTTCATGCCTGAGTTTTACGAAGCAAAATCTCACTTGCGCAGCACCAACAACCGGGAAGAAAATACGCCTGCGGCGATTTTCCGGGATAAACCTTCATGGCGCTTGCGCGCCGTCATCAGTGAATGAAAAAGACGCCGCAAAGTTTTTTACAGCCGTAAAGCCTGCTCGGGGAGGAGACATATATTGCGCCCGTCGCGAGTCTAGCGACAGCGGTGTCTGAGCAGGGGCGCAATATATGTCTCCGACCGGCAGGGACCAACGATTTTCCGGGATGGAATGGAATGATGGCATAGATCTTGCTTGTAAAGTATCTGGCTAATGCAATTGCCTGGTGAAGTGGTGGAGAGGAGTGTTGACAGTGGCCGATCCATACGGGTTGAAACGAGTGATTGAACCGGTCGGAGCCATGCCGCAACCGGCATGGAAACTGGACAACAGCATGCGCTGCGGAGACGATGAGATGCTGATCGACGTCGACATCCTCAACATCGATGCGGCGAGTTTTACGCAGATCAAAGAAGCGGTTGGAAGCGACCCGGACGCGGTGGCGGACCGCATGCGGGAGATCGTTCGGACGCGCGGGAAGCACCACAACCCCGTGACGGGGTCAGGCGGCATGCTGATCGGAACCATCGCACAGATCGGACCGAATTCATCCAAACGCAATCTGGTTGTTGGAGACCGTGTCGCGACGCTGGTGTCTCTGAGTTTGACTCCGCTTGCGATCGAGGAGATCAACCACATCGATCTTTCCAGCGGGCAGGTGAAGATTGCCGGCCAGGCCATTTTGTTTGACAGTGGGATCTGTGTCAGGATGCCGACTGATTTGTCCGACAGGGTGACGCTTGCGGTCTGCGACGTATGCGGCGCGCCGGCTCAGACCGCGCGGATTGTAAAGGAAGGCCAGACCGTTGCGGTGCTCGGGGCGGGGGGTAAGTCTGGCATGATGGTACTGGCGCAGGCTCGCCGAAATCTCGGCGCGACAGGCCGCCTGATCGCCCTCGAATACGCCGAAAAATCGGCGGAAGCCACCCGGGCACTTGGCTATGCGGACGATGTTCTGGTGTGCAATGCGCAGAATCCCGTGGAAACGCTCGCGGTTTTTGAACAGGTGCAGGAGGCGCATGGATCGCGGCTTGCCGATGTCACGATTAACTGTGTCAGCGTTCCTGGCACGGAACTTGCTTCGATTATGATAACACGCGAGCGAGGTCTGGTTTATTTTTTCAGCATGGCGACGAGTTTTACGACGGCGGCGCTCGGCGCTGAAGGCCTCGGCAAAGACGTCGACATGATGATTGGCAATGGATACGCCGACGGCCACGCGGATCTGGCGCTCGATTTGATCCGCGCGGAGCCGGCGCTGCTTGCCGCCTTTGTTCACAAGTGCGGGTGATACGGAGAGGGGATACGAGCGTGAGTCTGGCAGAGCACGATATCGTGTATGGGAAAAAACAGCGGCACTTTCGGGATATACCACTGTGGAAAGATGTGACCGACGCGCAATGGAACGACTGGAAATGGCAATTGACCCATACTGTTGATTCTGTGGAGGATCTGGCGCAGGTGATAAATCTGACGGAGTCGGAGATTCGCGGGGTGGCGACGGCTGGCAAGGACTCCATACCGCTGCGCATCACTCCCTACTATGCGATGATGATGGATCCGGACGATCCCGGTTGCCCGGTCAGACTTCAGGCTGTGCCCATTTCCCGCGAGATGAACCGTTCGCCATGGGATATGGAAGATCCACTGCATGAAGACGAGGACGCTCCTGCTCCTGGACTCACACACCGTTATCCGGACCGCGTGCTGTTTTTGATCACCAATCAGTGCTCGATGTACTGCAGGCATTGCACAAGGCGGCGGTTCTCGGGCCAGGTCGGCCACGCCGTGCCAAAGCCTCAGCTTGACGCCGCCATCGACTATATCCGCAGAACTCCGGCCGTGCGGGATGTACTGCTCTCGGGCGGCGACGGCCTGCTTGTCAATGACCGCATTCTCGAATACATCCTGTCCAGTCTGCGGGCCATTCCCCATGTGGAGATCATTCGCATCGGCACTCGCGCGCCCGTTGTATTTCCGCAAAGAATCACAGAGAATCTCTGCAATATCCTGAAGAAGTACCATCCGGTATGGCTCAACACACATTTCAATCATCCCGACGAAATCACGCCGGAAGCCAAACGCGCATGTGAAATGCTGGTGGACGCGGGCGTTCCCGTCGGCAATCAGAGCGTGCTCCTGCGCGGAGTCAACGACTGTTCGCATGTGATGAAGAAACTGCTGCACGAGTTGGTCAAAATACGCGTTCGGCCTTATTATATTTATCAGTGCGACCTGTCCGAGGGGATTGAACATTTTCGCACCACAGTCTCAAAAGGCATCGAGATTATGGAGGAACTGCGCGGTCATACATCTGGCTACGCGATTCCGACATTTGTCGTGGATGCGCCGGGAGGCGGCGGAAAAATCCCGGTGATGCCCCAATACCTGATTTCTCAGGGTCACGGCAAGGTGGTCCTGCGCAACTTCGAAGGCGTTATCTCAGTGTATCACGAGCCAACGTATGAAGACTCGGGTTGTCCGCCGTCCTGCACGCACAACCACGAGGAAGAAGCGATCGGTGTGGCCAAACTGCTGCATAACCAGGCTGTCAGTCTGGAACCGCAGGGGCTCAAACGGGCTGTGAGTCACCGTCCTGTTCCCGCGAACGAATGAGTCCATGCGAAAACCTGCTCGCGCAGACCTCCTCTTCCGCCGGCGGGCGCCGCATGAATCAGGGTCGCATGAAACAGGTCTGGTCGCGGCGCGGGTCGTGCGACAGCACGGCTGACTCGGAGGGGCGGGGATCCTGATGACGAACGCAGGACACTCGCCGTTGTGGGAACGCGTAGACGCGCTTGGCGTACGTGATCTCGCCGTCGTCGGCGTCAGCAAACACGCAGGGAAAACCACAGCGCTGGTTCGCCTGATCGAGGACGCCTCCCGCAGCGGACGGCGTCTCGGCGTGGCCAGCGTCGGCGTGGACGGAGAACGGGTGGACAGCGTGCTTGGCACGCCGAAGCCGCCCATCCCTGCGTCGGCGGGCGGTCTCCTTGCCACAGCCGTCGGCGCCATGAAGGAAGCGTCTGCGCCTGTTCAGTGGATCGAGCCGACGGGCATATCCTCTCCCTTTGGCGAAGTGTGGATTGGTCGGGCGATGGCTGCGGGAACGATCTGTCTGGCGGGTGTCCGACAACTGGCGCATCTGCTGTTGCTGCGAGAGCGGTTTCACGCGTTGGGGGCGGATCATGTGATCTATGACGGCGCACTGTCGCGCATGATCGCCATGCATCCGGATGCAGTGGAGGGGGTCGTTCTTGCCACCGGCGCCGTTGTCGGAAGCATGGAAGATGTGGTGCGCGCCACACGGCAGGGGTTGCGCAAGGTGAACATCGGGTTGGCGGAAGGCGCCGTCGCGCGGTTTTGCGCTTCGCAGGCCGGTTTTGTCGGCGTTGCCGTCGCGGCGGCCGAGTTTCCCGCGGTTCCGGCCGACGCCGTCAGACCCGACGCCGCCAGACCCGACGCCGCCGAAGCCAACGCCTTTGAACCCACAGCGGCCAGATCCGGCAGCGCCATACCCGACGCCGCCGAACCCACAGCCGTCAGACCCGTCGCCGTACGCGGCGCCGGAGAAAACGAAAACCGGACGCCCGAATGGTCGCGAGCGTTGCTCAGCGATATAAAGCGTTATCCTGGCGCCAACGCATTTACGGACGATATAAGGGCTGCGGCCGATCTGACGGAGAGGCACCGCGTATTTTATTATAGCGGAGCGGTGACGGATGCGGTCGCACAGAGCATTCTCCTGAGGCCATACCCCAGTCTGCTGGTTGCGGAGAGTCCGGTGCATGTGTTTTTGTCCGAGGGAGTCTGGCGCCAGTACACGCGGCGCGGCCACGCGGTTGCGGTCAGGCGGAGCGCCAGGCTTGTCGGCGTCGTGGTCAATCCCGTATCGCCGTCCGGCGCCACGCTGCCTCGCACGATGTTGAGACAGCGTATAGAGGCGCTGACCGATGTTCCAGTCTGGGACGTGATGGAGTAGATCGCCAATGGAATTCATGAATCCATGGACAGAAGACCAGATCGATTTTTTGCGGGTCAAGGAGCGCATGCGCGCCGAGACGCCCTACGGGGTGCGCTATCAAAGTGAGCGCACGCCATTTTTGCGCGGACAGGAAAAACAGTGGCGGAGCGATCGCGAGGATCTGCTGCTGTTCAACGATGTATTCTGCCGGACGCGCGGCAGCCGGCGTCCTTTCGGGCGGATGGTGCGCTCGGCGCTCGCCGCGTTGCCGGATATACAGACGGTGACGCAACTATTGCAGAAACGGGAGTCGCTTGTGACCGAACAGTGCGCCAGCCTGAAGCGAATTGCGGCGATTGGGCTGCGCATTGACGGCCTGCTGGCCGATGCGGGCGCGCGCAGACCGTGGTGGAACGCCGCGGCGCTGGTTCAGGTTCACGCTCGGCTCAGCGGGGAAGACATAATGCCGGCGACAGACTGCAGCGATGACGAAACGGTCAGGCGGTCGTCCGACGACAGTTTTTCTCTTCGCGATGTCGCGGATGACGCGGTCAAGACGCTGTACGCGGCCTTGCAGGACGTCCGCGCCCGCCGCTCGTCTGCAAAGAAGGAGTTTATGCGCGCGCTGTGCGCTGACTATCGCGCGCCTGTGCGCCGCGATCATGCGCTGATCATTTCCGATGACGATCCACAGGCCGTTGCAGAGGCGTCTTCAGACCCGCGTCTGCGGCTGTTGCACAGAACAGCGTTCGAGGTTGTCCTGGAGCCGGTCTGGCCGGAGGAAGTGCGGCGACTGCTGGCGGATGAGGAAACTCTTGCAGAGACCCTCGCCGAAGGTGAGGAGAATACACTGCGAAAGGTCAGCGCCATGCTGCATCCATACGCGGATGCGTTGGCCGAGTGCGCGCAGGGCATGGGGCGTCTGGATGACGTGTGCGCGCGCGTGTCTGCGGCTTGCGAGGAAGGTTGGGTCTGGTCGCGGTTGAATTCTGACGGCGCGGTGGTTCTCACGGGAGCGTACCAGCCAGAACGTCGGCAGGGTTGGACTCCGTGTACCATAACCCTTCAGCGTCCGGTGTCGGTGCTGACAGGACCGAACATGGGGGGCAAGACAGCCGCTCTCAAAACGGTGCTGCTGGCACTGGCGTGTCATCAATACGGGTACCCTGCGCCCGCTGAGTCCGTCAGCGCGCCGCTTTTTGCCGCGCTGCGCTATGTGGGCGGAGACGCGCAGTCCCTGCTCTCCGGCTTGTCGTCCTACGGAGCGGAAGTTGTGGCTCTGCAGGAGGCGATCAGCCTTGACGGGGCCTTTCTCTGTCTTGATGAGATCGGGCGCAACACCAATCCGCAGGAAGGAGCGGCGCTTGTAACCGCCCTGCTGGAGACGCTTCTTGACGCGAGGCGTCAAATGACGATCTGCGCCACTCACTTTACGGTCGCGTTGCCGGCGCAGACCGCAGACTATTTTCGCATGCAGGGGTTAAAGCGGGAATTTCTGAAGGCGCATGGCGCGCCCGTGTCGGCGCCAGAAGGAATCGAGCGCTTGCGTGAAGCGATGGATTATACGATCGTGCGGGCGCCGGACGGCGCGTGCCCGAGCGAAGGGTTGGCTGTCGCGCGCTGGTTGGGCCTTCGCGAGGATGTCGTCGACCGCGCCAGGCGGAATCTGGACCGTTTTTCAAAAAACAGGGACAAGGGCGGAGAGTGATCGGGCATGAACAGCAAACTGTACCTGGATGAGGAGGAGATTGCCGAGGCGCGAACGCTTGCAGCCGCGATCGCCGACGGTGTCGCCGCATTTATCGTGGACAAGACGACCGTTGCGGTCGAACGGACCGTGCTGCGCCTGCTTTCCCTGGACGGTGTGGACGCCGACGGCGTACCGTTGCCAAACGTCGTGGTTGACCACATTCATGAACGCGGCCAACTGCAGCGGGGCATCGCCCGCTGGGTGATCAACGCGATGTTGCAGACGGGTCTAGGCATTCAGGCGATCGGGGAAGCGGTGGCCGCTGGAGAACTCGATCTGCTGGCCTTGCCGCCGCGGCCTGACGCTGAGATTTTCGCGCGTGGACGCGAAGAGGCGCAGATCGCCCTCGAGCGCATAAAACGCAGACAGGAGGAGCGCGACCATGCTCTGAGTCGTCTGGGGGAAGGTCCGCAGCCTTACATCTACGTGATCGTGGCGACCGGAAACATCTACGAAGATGTGGTGCAGGCGCGCGCCGCCGCCCGCCAAGGGGCGGACATCATCGCCGTGATCCGCAGCACCGGGCAGAGCCTGATCGATTATGTCCCTTACGGCGCCACCACGGAAGGGTTCGGGGGCACCTATGCGACGCAGGAAAATTTCCGGATCATGCGCGCGGCCCTTGATGAAGCGGGCGAGGAGATCGGCCGATATATCAGGCTGTGCAACTACTGCTCCGGACTCTGCATGCCGGAAATCGCCGCCATGGGCGCGTTGGAACGTCTGGATGTCATGCTCAACGACGCGCTCTATGGAATTTTGTTTCGGGATATCAATATGCAGCGCACACTGATCGATCAGAATTTCAGCCGGATGATCAACTCTTATGCGGGCGTGATTATCAATACCGGGGAAGACAACTACCTGACGACGGCCGACGCCGTGGAAGCCGCCCATACTGTGCTCGCCTCGCAATTTGTCAACGAGCAGCTTGCGCTGCGCTCCGGGTTGCCTCCCGCCCAAATGGGTCTGGGCCATGCGTTTGAAATGGATCCCATGCTTGAGGACGGCTTTCTGCTTGAATGGGCGCAGGCGCTCATGGCGAGGGAAATATTTCCTGACGCACCGCTGAAATATATGCCTCCCACGAAACACATGACGGGAAATATCTTTCGCGGACACGTTCAGGACGCTCTGTTCAATCTGGTCGGCATGGCGACCGGACAGGGCATCCAGTTGCTCGGCATGATGACCGAGGCGATCCATACGCCGCTCATCCACGATCGTCAACTCGCGATCGAATCAGCCCGCTATATTTTTAATAATGCGCGGCATTTGCGGGATGAACTGGAGTTTCGGCGAGACGGCAAGATGGTGGAGCGCGCCCGTGAGGTGGTGCACGAAGCGAGGGGTCTGTTGCGCGAAATCGCAGCAAAGGGTCTGTTCAGTGCCCTGGAAGAAGGCCGGTTTGCCGATGTCAAGCGCAGCCTGACTGGCGGAAAGGGACTGAAGGGGGTCCTGGTCCGGGCAGACGACTATTACAATCCCATCGAATCGGCGTTGCGCAGCGCCCTGGGTCTTCCTTCGGCGAACGTTGGCAGCAGAGAGTCGGGCAGCAGGGAATCGGAGGGCAGGGAGGTCGGTGGACATGCGTGACCTGCGGCGCGTGAGGCCATACGGCGATACATTTGACGATGGCATGGTCCAGTTCAGCTTCTCATTGCCAGTGCCGTACGGAGAAGAAGCCAGAGAGGCGGCGCGGCAATTTGTCGCCAAGATGGGGGTGCTGGAGCCGCAGGTGACGTACGCCGCCGACCTGGGCGAAGGCATGACGTTTTTTGTGGTATATGGGAAAACCAATCACGACATCGATTTCACGGCGATAAAGACGCCGAAAGTGGAGAGTCCGGTGATGGACTTTTATGAGATCAACCAGTTTATCCGGGAGCGCATCGGCCGCAAAATCGTTGTGCTGGGCGCGTGCACCGGCACGGACGCGCATACGGTCGGCATCGATGCTATTATGAACATGAAGGGATATGCAGGGGAATATGGTCTGGAGCGCTATCCAGAAATCGAGGCCCATAATCTGGGCAGCCAGGTGTCCAATGAGGAACTCGTCAAAAAGGCGCTTGAACTGAAAGCGGACGCGATTCTGGTGTCGCAGGTGGTCACGCAAAAGGATGTCCACATTCCCAATCTGGCCGAACTGGTGGAACTTCTGGAGGCTCAGGACGTGCGCAACAAGATTGTGCTGGTGTGCGGCGGTCCCCGCCTTGGTCACGAACTGGCTCTTGAACTCGGCTATGACGCTGGATTTGGACCGGGCACGCTGGCGCCGGAGGTCGCTTCGTTCATCGTTCACGAGATGGCAAAGCCTGCGGCGCGCTCAGACAGGGGAGGGAAACGGCAGTGAATGTGCTCGGCATTATCGCGTTCGGCATCTTGCTGGCGGCGGCTTTGTATGGGTTTTTCACCGGTGTGTATGAGCGGTATCAGTTTCTCCGGCTCGGTCAGGAGGAGAATCGATCGGACAACAGGGGGGAGCGGATACGCTCCTTTATCACCTATGTTCTAGGTCAGGGGAAGGTGCTTGCGGAGCCCTCGGGAATCGGGCATTTCTTCATTTTTTGGGGGTTTATCATACTCGGATTCGGAGAGCTGGATTTCTTTTCATACGGACTGTTCGGCGCTCACATTCCCGGATTTGCGGCGCCCTGGTTTACATTTGTTCAGGAGCTGTTCGCCGCTTTTGTCATGGTGGCGGTCATTGTCGCTGCGCTGCGCCGTTACGTCTGGCGTCCGATGAGGCTGGAGACGACGTTTGAAGCGGGATTTATCCTGTTTCTCATTTTTGTGATCGTTGTCACGATATACGTTGTCAACGGTTTTGACGCACTGCGACAAGGTGTGCCGCTCGGTCCCGACGCCCCCGTCTCTGGTCTTGTCGAAAGCGCGTTTGCGGGTGTGAGCCCGGCTGCGGCCGGCGTTGTCAGCCAGATCGCCTTTTTTGCGCATACGCTCGCCATTCTGGAATTCCTTGTATTTATCCCGCGTTCCAAGCATTTGCACATGATCGGGGCGATGTTCAACACCTATTACCGCAATCTGGGCCCGGTCGGAAAAATACGCAAACTCGACCTGGGCGATGAGTCTGTGGAGCAATTCGGCGTAGCGCAGGTCACTCAGTTCACCTGGAAACAGCTTCTTGACGGCTACGCCTGCACGGAATGCGGACGGTGCCATGTCAGTTGTCCGGCGACGCTTACCGGGAAAGACCTGTCGCCGAAATACCTGATTTTGAAAATGAAGGATCATCTCGTTGAAACCGCGCCCAGCCTGCTCTCTCAGCTAAAGCAGGCGGCGGGAGCGGAGACCCGGGAAGTCGCGGCGGATTCAGATGAGCTTGCCATGATCGGCGATGTCTACACGGAAGATGAGATCTGGGCGTGCACGACATGTCGGGCGTGCGAAGAAGCCTGCCCGGTATTCAACGAGCATGTCAGCCTGATCATCGATATGAGGCGCAACCTCGTGTTGACAGAGGGGAAGGCGCCGGGAGAGGTCAATCGCACATTTACAAACCTCGAACGGCATTCCAACGAGTGGGGCCGTCCCCGTTCGACTCGCGCCGAATGGGCGCAGGGTCTCGACGTAAAGACCATGGCGGAGACCGATGGACAGGTGGAATATCTCTATTACGTGGGCACGGCAGTCTCCTTTGATCCGCGCAATCAGAAGATTGCCCGCGCCTTTGCCCAGCTTCTGTTGAAAGCGGACGTCAGTTTTGCCATTCTCGGCAACGAAGAAGAGAGTGAGGGCGATTCGGCGCGGCGCCTCGGCAACGAATTTCTGAGCCAGGAACTTATGGAAAAAAATATCGGGATCTTCCAGTCGTACGGCGTCAAAAAGATTGTCACCACCGACCCGCATGCATACAATGCATTTCTCAAGGAGTATCCGGATTTCGGATTCACGGCCGAAATCGTTCATCATACGGAACTGCTTGCCAAACTGATTGACGAGGGCCGACTGACGCCAGTGAAGCGCGTCAGCCGCAAGGTCACCTACCATGACTCCTGTTATCTGGGGCGTTATAATGGGATCTATGATGCGCCGCGCCACATTTTGGGCAGGATACCGGGACTTGAACTGGTGGAGATGGAGCGCAGCCGCAACAAGAGCATGTGCTGTGGAGCGGGCGGCGGTTCGATGTTCAAAGAGGAAACGGGTGATCAGCGCATCAACGTGTTGCGCACAGAGCAGGCTCTGGAAACGGGAGCGTCAACAATCGCGACCGCCTGTCCCTATTGCATGACCATGATGATTGACGGCGCAAAGACCACAGGCTCCGAGGAACGGGTGGACACGCTGGATGTGGTGGAACTGTTGCTGGAGGCCGTCTAGCCCGTCCATCCGATGGTCCCTGCCATGTATGATCCGATTTGCAATGGGGTGGCGGAGGATGGATCTGCCCATCAGGAAAGCCCGCAGGGCTTATTCGTATCGCGGGGGCGCATATGGTCAAGTCACGGTCGAGGTGGCTACGGAATACGCCCTGACCGTTTTTGTGGACGGCCAGGAATTTGCGACGCTGGTCTGTACGCCTGCGGATCTTGAGGAACTGACCGTGGGATTTTTGGCGTCCGAGGGGATCGTAAAGGCGCGGGGAGACGTCCGGAGCCTGGATATTGCCGAAGAAGACGGCGCCGCGTATGTGCGGCTCTGTTCGCCGACAACGCTGGATCCCGCTCATTTTGCCAAGCGCTACATCGCTTCCTGTTGCGGAAAGGGGCGCCAGTCTTTTTATTTCTACAATGACGCGCAGACAGCGCCTGTTCCGGACACGGGGCTGTATTTGCGGCCGGAAGCCGTCCTGCGCCTGACAGACGCGCTGCAGCGGGAGTCGCACTTGTTTCACATTACGGGTGGAACGCACAACGCGGCCCTGTGCGACCATACGGGCGGCGTCATCGCCATCCGCGCCGATATCGGGCGGCATAACGCCATGGACAAACTCTATGGATACCTGCTCACAGAGAGGCGGTCCGCCGCAGGGCTGGTGCTGGTGTTCAGCGGCCGCATTTCGTCGGAAGTGCTTCTCAAGGTGGCCAAGATGGGTGTGGAAACGGTGCTGTCGAGGTCTGCGCCCACCGAGTTGGCGCTGCAACTGGCGCAGGATCTCGGCGTGACCGTCGTTGGATTTGTCAGAGAGGGCTGCTTCACTGTGTACACTCATCCTGAGCGGATCAGCTTGCCCCTGCCCTGACGCCTGGCCAGGCTGCGCCGGATGTCATACGCCTCACAGTGCCCTGACGCCGGATGAATCCCTGTTCGCGATGCGGCAAATATGATAGGCTGAGTCTGACTAGACTGAACGCTCGGTCACCAAAGCGGGCATCGGAGGCGGTCACACATGAAAAGTGTTATTGTTGGCGCGGCAAGGACTCCATTTGGGAAGTTGGGGGGAGCGCTCTCTTCGCTGCCCGCCGTCGCTTTGGGCGGTGCGGCGATTCGCGAGGCGTTGCTGCGCGCTGACGTCGCGCCGGACGCGGTGGACGAAGTCATTATGGGCATGGTGCTCCAGGGGGGCGCCGGACAGATCCCCTCGCGCCAGGCCGCGCGAATCGCTGGATTGCCGTGGACAACGCCTACGGAGACGATCAATAAAGTGTGCGCATCGGGACTGCGCGCCGTGACGATGGCGGATGGGCTGATTCGCGCCGGCGACATCGAAGTGGCCGTCGCCGGGGGCATGGAGAGCATGTCAAACGCCCCGTACGTTTTGCCTGGCGCCCGCTTCGGACTGCGCATGGGCGACGCGGCGCTGGTGGACCTGATGTACCACGACGGGCTGCGCTGTTCGTTTCATGGCGTGCATATGGCCGTACACGGCTCAGCGGTTGCCAGAGAGTACGGGATTCTGCGCACGGCGCAGGATGAGTGGGCGCTGCGTTCGCAGGAACGGGCGGTCGCCGCGATGGACGCCGGGAGATTGCGCGAGGAGATCGTTCCCGTCAGCGTGCAGACCAGGAAAGGCGAAACGGTGGTCGACTCCGATGAAGCGCCCCGCCGCGATTCGAGCCTCGCGCAACTGGCGAAACTCCCGCCTGTCTTTGACCCGGAAGGCACCATCACGGCGGGCAATGCGCCGGGGGTCAACGATGGAGCGGGGGCGCTGGTCGTGATGAGCGAAGAGCGGGCGCGGCGCGAGCGCAAGGAGGTTTTGGCCGCCGTCATCGGTCACGCGGAAGTGGCGCTGGATGCGCCGTACATTGCGACAGCCCCCGGGGTTGCCGTGCAGAAATTGCTGAAGAAGCAGGGGCTCTCCGTGCACGACATTCACCTGTTTGAAGTCAATGAAGCATTTGCCGCAGTTACGCTTACAAGCCAGACCATCGTCGGGTGGGACCCGGAACTCGTCAATGTCAATGGCGGCGCCATCGCTTTCGGACATCCGATCGGCGCCAGCGGCGCGCGCATCATCATGACGTTGATCTATGAACTGCGGCGGCGCGGCGGTGGTCTGGGAATTGCCGCCATTTGCAGCGGGGCGGCCCAGGGGGACGCGGTGCTGCTGGAGGTAAAGGGGGGTGCGCAGTGACGGACATGGCAACGATGAAGCGTGTGATGGTGATCGGCGCCGGCCAGATGGGGAGCGGCATTGCGCAGGTGTCGGCTCAGGCGGGGTGCAGCGTGATTTTGCAGGACGTGCAGCAGTCGTATGCGGAGCGGGGCGTTGCGACGATTCAGGGCAGCCTGCAACGATTCGTGAAAAAGGCGCAGATGACAGAAGAAGATGCGGCGCTCGCGCTAAAACGCATCGAGACGACGACTGACCTGAACAGGGCGGCGGACGTGGACATTGTGATCGAAGCGGCGACAGAACAGATGGAACTCAAGAAGGATATATTTCGCAAACTGGATCATGTGGCGCCGGCGCATGCGATCCTCGCGTCCAATACGTCATCGCTGCCGATCACGGAGATTGCCGCAGTCACAGGCAGGCCCCGGCAAGTGATCGGCATGCATTTTATGAATCCCGTCCCCTTGATGAAACTGGTGGAAGTGATTCGCGGGTTGCAGACATCCGACGAAGTGTACGCCGCCGTCAGCAAATTTGCGACCGACTTGGGCAAGACCCCTGTGGCTGTGCAGGATTTTCCCGGCTTCATCTCAAATCGCATCCTGATGCCCATGATCAATGAGGCCATCTATTGCGTTTTTGAAGGCGTGGCCGAACCTCAGGCCATCGACGAGATTATGAAACTCGGCATGAATCACCCGATGGGACCGTTGCAACTGGCTGATTTTATTGGACTCGACACCTGCCTCTACATCATGGAAGTCCTTCACGAGGGTTTCGCGGATTCCAAATATCGGCCCTGTCCACTGCTGAGAAAATATGTGGCGGCCGGCTGGCTCGGGAAGAAATCCGGGCGCGGATTTTACGACTACAGCTAGCGGAGCAGTGATAAAGTCCGCTGGGCAGGCGAAATAATTCCACATATGTGCCGCTGAACGCCTGCTGGAATCAGGTTTATCACTGCTCCCCTAGAGGGCGCGGCGCGATCGGGGAGGATTTACCGTGGATCTTAGACTGAGCGCTGAACAAGAGGCGATGCGAAAACTGGTCCGCGATTTTGCGCAGCGGGTGATTGCTCCACAGGCGCAAACGATTGACGACAGGGATGAATTTCCGCGCGGCGTTGTCCGGCAGATGGGTGAACTGGGACTGCTCGGGCTGCCTATACCGGAGGAGTTCGGCGGCGTCGGCGCCGACTATGTGTCCTACATGCTGGCGATCGAAGAGATCTCCTATGCGAGCGCGGCGCTCGGGGTGATCCTTGCGGTGCATACCTCGGTGGGGACCATGCCGATTCTTCACTTCGGCACGCCTGCGCAGCAGGAACGGTACGTTCCGAAACTGGCTGCAGGCGTGCTGTTGGGCGCGTTTGCGCTCACGGAGCCAAACGCGGGCTCGGACGCCCAGAGCATCCGGACGCGCGCGGTTCGATCGGGCGACAATTATGTGCTCTCGGGCAGCAAGGTGTTTATCACCAACGGCGGCGAGGCGGACATCTACACGGTATTTGCGGTGACTGATCCGGGGCTTGGAGCGCACGGGATGTCGGCGTTCATTGTGCCTCGCGGCACGACGGGCTTCTTGATTGGGAAAAAGGAGCGCAAGATGGGGCTGAACGGGTCGCCGACGGCGGAGCTTATTTTCGACGAGGCGGTGGTGCCCGCAGAAAATCGACTGGGCGAAGAGGGCGACGGGTTTCGCATCGCGATGTCACAGCTTGACGGCGGCCGCATAGGCATCGCCGCGCAGGCTCTCGGCATTGCCCGCGCCGCGTTTGACGCCGCGAAGACGTATACGCTGACGCGCAAACAGTTTGGCCGCCCAATCGCCGACTTTCAGGCCATTCAGGTCATGCTGGCAGACTTGGCGACGCAGATTGAAGCCGCCAAGTGGCTGACCTACCGGGCCGCCTCCTTGCGGGCAACGGGAAGCCCCTGTACGATGGAAGCGGCGATGGCCAAACTGTACGCGACAGACACCGCGATGCGCGTGACGACGGATGCCGTGCAATTGTTCGGCGGATATGGATACACCAAGGATTTCCCGGTTGAACGGTATATGCGGGACGCGAAAGTGACGCAGATCTATGAGGGCACCAATCAGATTCAACGGATCGTCATTGCCAAGGCGCTGGCGCGGCAGGAGCTTGATTGAGGGGGAGACAGGATGAATTTTACGCTAACGGACGAGCAGTTGGCGTTGCGCAAAGTGGTGCGGGATTTTGCCGAACGCGAAGTGGCGCCGTCGGCGGCGGCGCGCGACGAGGAGGAAGTGTTTGACCGCTCCATCTTCGCCAAAATGGCCGGGATCGGCCTGACGGGCGTTCCGTGGCCGGAAGAGTACGGCGGCGCCGGTCTGGACTTCATGAGTTATGTGATTGCCGTTGAAGAACTGTCGCGCGTATGCGCCTCGACGGGCGTGACGCTGTCTGCGCACGTCTCCCTCGCATCCTGGCCCATCTATAAGTTTGGTACGGAGGAGCAGAAGCAGAAGTATCTGCGGGCGCTTGCGGAGGGGGAGAAACTCGGCGCGTACGGTCTCACGGAACCGAGCGCGGGTACGGACGCGGCGAGTTTGCGGACAACCGCCGTGAAGCAGGGCGACCGCTATGTTCTGAACGGCACAAAACTGTTTACAACCAATGGCGGCGAAGCGGACATTTATGTCGTGTTCGCGACCACCGACGCGACGGCCAGATCCAAAGGCGTCACCGCGTTCATCGTGGAAAAAGGAATGCCCGGCTTTACATTTGGCAAGAAAGAGAAGAAAATGGGGATTCGGTCCTCCCCGACGGTGGAACTGATCTTTGACCAGTGCGCGGTTCCGGCTGAAAATGTATTGGGGCAGGAGGGCGCCGGTTTTAAGATTGCCATGATGACGCTTGACGGCGGCCGCAACGGCATTGCGGCGCAGGCCGTGGGGATCGCCGACGGCGCGCTCCGCGCCGCGCTCATGTACGCCAAGGGCCGCACCCAGTTTAACAGGCCGATCACAGAGTTTCAGGCGATTCAGTTCAAGCTCGCCGACATGGCCACGGCCATCGAAGCGGCGCGCTTGCTCACGTATCAGGCCGCTTGGCTGGAAGATCACGGGATGCCGTATGGAAAGGCGTCGGCGATGGCGAAAGTGATGGCCTCGGACACAGCGATGCGAGTGGCGGAGGAAGCGGTGCAGATTCATGGCGGCTATGGGTTTACGCGCGACTATCCGGTGGAGAGAATGATGCGCGACGCCAAGATTACACAGATCTACGAGGGCACCAATGAGGTTCAGCGCATGGTGATCGCCGGTCATGTGCTGCGGGAGTAGCGGCGCATCAGTGTGATCGTTGGCCATGCGCTGTGAGTAGCGACGGGATGGTGCGATCGCTGCTGAGGCCGTCGGCAAAAGGAGTTTGGATGCGCAGTGGACGAATGGGTCACGGAAATCGCGGCGTCGCGGCGTCGCGCTGTCGCGCGGGCGATCACCCAGGTGGAAGAGGGCGGCGAACCCGCCCGCCAATTGCTGGCGCGGCTGCGCGAACACGCAGCGGCAATGGACGCGCCCGTTCATGTGATTGGGCTCACTGGCCCACCGGGAGCTGGCAAGAGTTCGCTCAGCGACCAACTGATCATCCACTTGCGCTCACTTGGCAAACGGGTCGCCGTCCTGGCGGTGGACCCCAGCAGCCCGTTCACTGGCGGCGCGGTGCTGGGGGACCGTGTGCGGATGAACCGGCATGCGACCGATCCGTCGGTGTTCATCAGGAGCATGGGAACGAGGGGGGATTCCGGCGGTCTCGCCAAACCGGTGCGCGACGCGGCCACGGTGCTGACCGCCGCCGCATTTGACGTGATCCTGATCGAAACTGTCGGCGTCGGTCAATCCGAACTCGATGTGATGTATGTCGCGGATACCGTCGCGGTGGTTCTCACGCCGGCTGGGGGCGATCACATTCAGACGGCCAAGGCCGGGATCATGGAGATCGGGGATGTGTTCGTCGTCAACAAGTCCGATTTGCCCGGCGCGGGACGCATGGCGAAAGACATCCAGGATATGCTGCGCGTCCGGGACGGCCGCGCCCAGTTCGCCGAAGCGGCGGAAGGGTGGTCTGTTCCCGTGCTGCTCACCTCCGCTCTCGCCCAGGAAGGGGCGGATTTGTTGTGGGAAGCTCTGCACGGGCATTTTGAACATCTGACGCAGACCGGGCGGTTGGAGTGGCGACGGGGTCGCGGCCGCGTCCGGGAGATGCGGGAGATCCTGGAGCGCCGGGTTGCCGACGAACTGGAGCGCAGATGGCGACACGACGCGCTATGGCAGGACCTGCAGGCGCGCGTGCAGAGTGATCGCCTGTCTGTGGCGGGGGCAGTCGATGCGGCGGCGCAGAATCTGCTTAAAGACTGATTGCCAAAGACTGATTGCCTAACCTTGCGCCGTATGCTTTAATGGCATAGCAGGGATGACCATGACTTTGGGATAGACTATCATGCCGCTGCGCGCCGCCATCAGGGAATGAAAAGACGCCGCAAGGTTTTTCGCGGATGCTAGACCCGCTCGGCGAGGAGTCATATATTGCGTCCGTCGCGAGTTGTGCGAAGCGCTGTTTGAGCAGGGGCGCAATATATGACTCCGACCGGCACGGACCATCGTATTTTGGTGATGGATGACATGTAATGGAGGGGTGCGAGGTGGCCGCTGAACTGAAGTTGCAAGACCGACCTGCAACGGAATTGCGCGATATGTCCCTGGTGGAGGTCGCTCACGCCGTGTTGCTGGAAACGAAAGAACCATTTTACTATCGCGACTTGATGAATCAGGTCGCCGCGTTGCGGCAGATGAGCCGTGAGGAAGTTGAGGACGCCATCGCCAGGCTGTACACCGACATCAACATCGATGGGCGATTTTTGTGCATTGGCGACAATGTGTGGGGACTGAAGCGTTGGTATCCGCTCGAACGGGCCACAGAACGCGGATCGAGCAAACGCTTTGTGCGCAAGGATGTGCATGAGACCGACGACGACGTCGAAGACGACGACGGCGATGTCGATGAGATTGAACTGCTCGACGAGGAACCGCCCTTCGCCTTTGAAGAAGATGAGGAGGACGTCCTCGAAGAGGAAGCGTTGGTTGAAGAAGAATTGGAGTTCCTGGAGGACGAAGAGGACGACAGCGAAGAGTTGGCGGATGACGACGACGAAGAGGGCGGAGATTTCTAGGTTTCTAGGTTGACTGCTTGACAGGATGATTGGCTTCTCGGTACGATAAGCAAGTCAATTGGATATTGTGCTGTAGTGCGTTCTGGCAGTGGCCAGGACGTTTATTTTGTGATGTATATGCAGGGGGCATGGGTAAGCATGACCAAGTTTATATTTGTCACTGGCGGCGTGGTTTCCGGTTTGGGCAAGGGGATCACGGCTGCGTCGCTGGGGCGGTTGCTGAAAAACCGCGGACTGCGCGTCACGATTCAAAAGTTTGATCCCTATATCAATGTGGATCCAGGCACCATGAGCCCCTATCAGCATGGCGAGGTGTACGTGACCGGGGACGGCGCGGAGACGGACCTGGATCTTGGCCATTACGAACGATTTATCGACATTAATTTGACGCAGGACAATAATGTCACGTCCGGACGGGTATATTTTTCGGTTTTGAATAAGGAGCGACGCGGCGATTATTTGGGCGACACGGTGCAGGTCATTCCGCATATCACCAACGAGATCAAGGAGCGGCTGTTGCGCGCGGCGCGTCCGGACATGGACGTCGTCATCACGGAGATCGGGGGAACCGTGGGCGACATCGAAAGCCTGCCCTTTCTTGAGGCGATCCGCGAACTGCGAAGCGATATCGGCCGTGATCATGTCATGTATATTCATGTCACGTTGATCCCTTTTTTAAGAATGGCCGGGGAGGTCAAGACCAAACCGACTCAGCACAGTGTCGCTGAACTGCGAAGCATCGGCATTTCTCCCCAGGTCATAGTGTGCCGGACTGAAGTGCCGTTGTCCGCCGAGGTCAAACGCAAGATTGCTCTCTTTTGCGATACGGAACAGGAGGCCGTCATTGAGGCGCGCGACGCGGATACGCTGTACGATGTGCCGCTCATGCTGCAACAGGAAGGTCTTGACGATTATGTGGTGCGCTATCTCGGCATCGAGTGTCCATCCGCCGACATGCGGGAATGGCAGGCGATGGTGGAGCGCATCAAGAACATAAGAAAGAGTGTGAAGATTGCTCTTGTCGGCAAATATGTCGCATTGCACGACGCCTATCTGAGCGTCGCGGAGGCGCTGTTTCACAGCGGTGTGGCCAACGACGCCAGCGTCGAGATTGACTGGGTGCAGTCGGAGGACGTCACTCCCGACAATGTCGAGCAACTGTTGGGACAGGCCGACGGCATCCTCGTTCCGGGCGGATTCGGGGATCGCGGGATAGACGGGAAGATTCTTGTCATCCAGTATGCGCGGGAACGCAAGGTGCCTTTCTTTGGCGTGTGTCTCGGCATGCAGATGGCTGTCGTTGAATACTCGCGCAACGTTCTTGGACTGACAGACGCCCACAGTTCGGAAATTGACGAGTCGACTCTTTATCCGGTCATCGATCTGTTGCCGGAGCAAAAGGGCGTGGAAGACAAAGGCGGAACGATGCGGCTCGGTCTGTATCCCTGCGCCGTGACGCCCTCAACCAAAGCGGCCGCCGCCTATGGAACTGCGTACATCGAGGAGAGGCATCGCCATCGCTACGAATTCAACAATGATTATCGAGAGCGCCTGGAAGCGGCGGGGTTGCGGGTGAGCGGCACGTCGCCCGACGACCGTCTGGTGGAGATTGTTGAGTTGCGTGAGCATCCCTGGTTTGTGGCTGTCCAGTTTCATCCGGAATTCACGTCGCGTCCCAACCGCCCCCAGCCTCTGTTTCGCGATTTCGTGACCGCCTCCCTGCGCCACGCTGAAGAAAGGATTCATTCTGTATCGCTGAGTTGACGGGCTTTCGCGGACAGAGGTTGTTCAAAAAGCGGTCAGAACTCCCCGGCGCATTGCTGCGTCAGCGCCAAGAATGCTCCCTCACGTACCTAAAACGTACGCTCGGTCCGCATTCTTGGCTCGCTTCCTTGCACTGCGCGGGTCTTACCTGACCTCTTTTTGAACAGGCTCTTATAGATGCAGGAACATGAGGCAGCGTGTAGAAGTAAACTATAAATAAATAGATTGGCAATGTCATGCGATCTCCGAGCAGAGGAGTGGACAGCGATGACCGGCAAAGTGCTCGTTGTGGATGATCAGTATGGTATTCGCGCTCTGTTGCAGGAGGTGCTGAGTCGCGACGGCTATCAGATCTGTCTTGCTGCAAGCGGCAGTGAAGCGCTTGCGATGGTCGTCAGGGAACACCCGGATCTGGTCTTGCTTGACATGAAAATTCCCGGCATGGACGGCCTTGAGATTCTGACGAACATCCGCAAGACAGAACCGTCCATGAAGGTGGCCATGATGACTGCCTACGGGGAACTGGATCTGATCAAGGAAGCGGGAGAGTTGAACGCCATCGGTCATTTCGCCAAGCCGTTTGACATTGACGAGGTGCGCCGATTCGTCAGGCGCGTGATTGGGGAGGCGCACGATGGAACAGGACTATGACAGTATGATCATGTCCAGCGCCGACAGGCGCGCGAACACAGTTCTTATTCGCGTGCGGATGTCGGAGGCGGAAGCCCATTATGCGGGGCGGCTTGTCGATGGCGCGAAGATCCTTCAACTCTTCGGCGACGTCGCCACCGAGCTTCTCATTCGCAACGACGGCGACGAGGGGCTGTTCGTGGCGTATGATGAAGTGTCATTTAAAGCGCCCGTTTATGCCGGGGATTATGTGGAGGCGTTTGGGAGAATCGTCAGCATCGGGAACACATCGCGAAAAATGGAGTTTTTTGCCTTCAAAACGATACGCGGCGGCGTCGATGCAAGCGTTCCATCCGCTGCGGAGGTGATTGATCCGCCGGAACTTCTCGTCCACGCGTCCGGCACTTGCGTCGTGCCGAAAGAGAAACAGAGACGGGGGTGACAGCGCATGGACAAACTTGTCATTACGGCGGCTCTGAACGGTGCGGAGGTGACGCGGATCCAGAGCCCTCACGTACCCATTTCGCCTCAGGAGATCGCCGCCGCTGCAGTGGCGGCGGCGGCGGCCGGCGCTTCTATTGTGCATGTCCACGCTCGAAGGGATGACGGGACGCCCACTCAGGATAAGCGCGTGTATCAGGAGATCATTGAGCGGATCCGCGCGGTCAGTGACGTGATTGTACAGGTTTCGACCGGCGGAGCCGTCGGCATGACGGCCGAAGAACGGGGCGACGTTATTGCGCTCGCTCCGGAGATGGCCACTCTCACGACGGGTACAGTCAATTTTGGCGCCGGCGTATTTATGAATGAGCCGGCTGTCATCGAACGTTTTGCGGATATGATGCGCCTGCATGGCGTTCGCCCCGAAATCGAGGTGTTTGATGTCGGGATGATCGCAGCGGCGAAACGGTTGGTCGACGGCGGAAAGTTGTCTTTGCCGCTGCATTTTGATCTCGTGCTTGGCGTGCCAGGGGCCATTCCTGGCGAAATTCGCCATCTCATGCACATGGTTTCCGAACTGCCGGCGGGTTGCACGTGGACGGCTGCGGGCGTCGGCCGGGCGCAACTTCCCATCGCGACGGCGGCGATCCTGCTGGGCGGGCATGTCCGGGTGGGGCTGGAAGACAATATCTACTACAGCAGGGGACGGCTGGCCGTGTCAAACGCGGAACTGGTGGCGCGCATCGCGCGCCTTGCGCAAGAGTTGGGCCGGGACATAGCAGACGCCGGGGAGGCGCGCCGCATAGTTGGGATTTTCGGGCGGCCGTGATATCATGAATGCGACAGGCGCGACGGGATCGCCGAAGCGCTCATGCCTGGGAACGGATGTTCAGCACGGGGATGGAGGGGAATCATTTGCCTTTTGGTTCTTTTAAGGAAGCGCTGCAGGATGGACTGCAAAACGGTTATGCCGTTGGCCAGTTCAATATCAATAACCTGGAGTGGACCCAGGCGATTGTCGAAGTTGCCAATGAGGAACGGTCGCCCGTTATTTTGGGAGCCTCGGAGGGCGCCATCAAATACATGGGTATCGAGTACATGTCGGCGATTGTGAAGACAGCGGCGGAGATGTCGACCGTACCTGTCATCCTGCATTTGGATCACGGCGGCAGTTACGAGATGGTGCTCAAATGCATTCGTTATGGATTTACCTCGGTCATGATCGACGGTTCCCATCATCCCTTCGAACAAAACATCGCACTGACCAAACGGGTGGTCGACGCATGCCACTCACTCGGCATCCATGTTGAAGGTGAATTGGGCCGCATTGGCGGAGTGGAAGACGATCTCACCGTCGACGCTCGCGAAGCGTCGCTGGTGCGTCCGGAAGAGGCCGTCCGTTTTGTGCGCGAGACGGGAATTGACGCGCTGGCCCCGGCGATTGGCTCCGCTCATGGTCATTACAAGGGCAAGCCCGATCTGGCGTTTGACCGTCTGGCGCAGGTGCGCGATCTGACCGGCGTCCCCATGGTGCTGCACGGCGGAACAGGCATACCGGACGACGACATCCGTCGCGCGATCAGTCTGGGCGTCAGCAAGATCAACGTCAATACGGAAAACCAGTCCGTCTTCACAAACACGGTTCGGGAGATTTTCGATCACGACAAGGAAGTCTATGATCCGCGCAAATACCTGGGACCCGGGCGCAGCGCCATCAAGGAAGCCGTGCGCACTAAAATTCGTCTGTTTGGCAGCGCCGGCCGGGCCTGAGGTATACAGGGCCCACAGCGGGCGGCGCACCGACAGGGCGGTGCAGGCGGTCATCCGCTTTGCCGTTGGAGGGATTGTCTCTTGCGTTTCTATCTGTCAACCGCCCGGTCTGGCGAAGCCACACGGGCGGCGACGCTGGGGTTTATTGATGGTCTTCTCATTCCGCGCGCGGAAGTGCTGCGGTCCGGTCGCGATTACTCCGTTCTCGTTAAGGAACTGGCTGCGCCCCAGTTTGGCTGGATCGCGATCGAGCCTTCAGAACTCGACGCGGAGGGTATGATCAGCGAGACGCGGCGTATGGCAAAGGCGGCCGCCGTGCGGTTGACGTGCCTGATGCCCATGTCGCTGGAGAGTGTCAGAGCGGTGGCGATGTCGACTGCCGACGCTGACGTTCTGGGCGGTGTACGATACGTTTGCTCCATGGCGCAGGCGATCATCGCGGCGCGCGCCGGGGCAAGCTGCATCGTGCTCGACGCCGCGGCCCTCGGAGGCGCGGAGATCGAGATTGCCTCTCTTGTTTCCCACATAAAGGCCGTGTTTTCTTCTTCCCATCTTGGCGCTGAGATTATGGTCAGCGACATTCGCACCGCGGGAGAAGCCGCCGCCGTCGCGACGGCGGGAGCGGACGGCGTCGTCTGTGACTGGGGCACACTGCAGGATCTCGCCTACCATCCCTGCACAGACGCAAGCATCGAACGCAGGCTGTCCGAATGGCATCCCTGAAAGCGCCTGCTGCGCGGCGCCATCAGTGAATGAAGTGCGCCGGCAGTGTTCTTCACGGACGCAAGGCTCGCTTGGGGAGGAGTCCTGTATTGCGCCCGTCGCGAGTTTAGCGACAGCGATGGACTGCACCAGGACGGATCGTGCATGCCGCTGCAGCGAGTATTAGCGGTCCTTGGGCCGCGGCTGTCTGAGCGGCAGTGGCATGCACGATCCGTCCCGGCAGGCAGGGGCCGCCTATTTTCGGGATAGACTGTCATGCCGCTGCGCTCCGCCATCAGTGAATGAAAAGGCACCGACAGTATTCTTCGCGAATGCAAGGCCCGCTCGGGGAGGAGTCCTATATTGCACCCGTCGC
>JAJYTO010000027.1 GCA_021793015.1 Bacillota bacterium | reverse complement strand
AGGGGACATGTGATAAACCGAAATTTGGCAGGCGCGGTGCGGTACATATAGTGTTTGATTAAAGCCTCAAACACTATATGTGGGATCATAACGCCTGCTGCGCGGACTTTATCACATGTCCTCTAGGCCAGACGGCTTGACGACAACTGCTTTCCCATGATTTGCGACAATGGCGCATAGGGTAATCTTAGGGCGTCCGCCACTTGCGGATTGGTAACATGTCCTTCAAACAGGTTGACTCCCGCTGAGAGCATGGAATCTTCCGCGATGGCATCGATTCCTCGGTCTGCCAGCCGCTCGACAAATGGAAGCGTTACATTTGTCAGGGCAATCGTCGAGGTTCGCGGCACAGCGCCAGGCATGTTCGGCACTGCATAGTGAAGCACGTTGTGACGGAGATAGATTGGATCCGCGTGCGTGCTGAGACGGTCGCATGTCTCCACGACACCGCCCTGATCGATGGCGACGTCAACGATCACGGAGCCTTTGCGCATCTCTTTGACCATTTGTTCTGTCACCAGACGCGGGGCTTTGGCGCCCGGTATCAGCACCGCGCCAACCAGCAAGTCGGCTGTGGGAACAATGTCTGCGAGATTCTCAACCGTGGATGCCATCGTGGTCACTCTGCCCTGGTACGTCTCATGGACGGCGTTCAGTTTCTCGAGAGACACGTCCAGCACTGTCACGCGTGCGCCCAGTCCGACGGCCATGGCGATGGCATTCGTTCCCACAACTCCGGCGCCAATCACAACCACATGGCCCAACGAAACGCCGGGAACCCCGCCCAGCAGGATGCCCTTCCCGCCATAAAACGCCTCAAGATATTGCGCGCCAATCTGAATCGACATTCTCCCCGCCACCTGGCTCATTGGCGTGAGCAAAGGCAAATGACCGCGAGAATCCTGCATCGTTTCATAAGCAATGCCAATGACTTCACGGGCCAACAAAGCCTCTGTCAACTCACGGGCAGGGGCCAGATGCAGATAGGTAAACAGAATTTGGCCGGAGCGCAGCAGCGAGTATTCTTCCGCCAAAGGCTCTTTGACCTTGACGATCATATCCGAACTCTCGAACAGCGCAGTCCGATTCGCCATCTGCGCTCCGGCGGACTCATACTCCCCGTCCGAGTAACCGCTTCCCTCGCCGGCATGCGGCTCTACAAGAACCGTATGTCCCGACCGGACCAACGCCTTTGCGCCCGAGGGCGTCAGACCGACCCGATTTTCCTGAGGCTTGATTTCCTTGACGACGCCAACCTTCATGGTCAAACCCCTCCCATTCCGACGTCGATAATTGCATCCGTCACTGCATTAACGAGCTGACTGATCTGACTCTCCGTAATAACCAATGGGGGAGCGAACATCAAAATGTTGTTCTGGTTTGCCTCGACATCCGTTGCCTTGCCGGCAATGATTCCTCGGTTCAACAGATATTTTGCGACAGCCCGCATAAAACTGTCCGCCACCGGAGCGGCGCTCACATTGTCCTGTACCAATTCAACCCCGACCAGCAATCCTTTGCCGCGCACATCCCCCACCCATCTGACATCCTGAAGCGCCTCTTTCAATTTGCCGAGAAACAACGCCCCCATCCTTTGGCTGCGGCTCGCCAGTTTCTCCTCCTCGATCAGTTGAATATTGGCGAGCGCCACCGCAGTCGCCACCGGGTGCCCAGAGTAGGTGTTAACATGACGCAGATGTTTTCCGCTGTCGACCGCGCCGATAAACGCTTCAAACATCTCATGACTGAATGCCGTTGCCCCTATGGGCATGTAACCGCTCGCCAGTCCTTTGGCCATCGTGACCACATCCGGCTTTACGCCATAGCCAAGATGCGCAAACATGTCTCCCGTCCGTCCAAATCCGGTCACCACTTCATCGACTATCAATTTCACATTGTATTGGCGGGCAATCCCGGCGACCGACCTGAGGTAGTTTTCTGGCGGCACAATGACGCCGCCGCCGGCAATGACGGGCTCCACAATAATTGCAGCCACAGTGTCCGGATCTTCGATTTGAATCCGTCTTTCAAAATCCGCGGCGCACTGGAGCGCGCAATCTGGATATGTCAGATGGAAAGGGCAGCGATAGCAGTACGGTGCGCTGACCTGGATGAACCCTGGGGCCATCGGCTCATAGTCGCGCTTGCGTCCCGGTTGCCCCGTCGCCGCGAGGGCTCCCAGCGTCGTGCCATGATAGCCGCGATGCCGCGAGATAATCTTGACCTTGCTTGGCTTTCC
This sequence comes from Bacillota bacterium, assembly GCA_021793015.1. GTDB lineage: Bacteria > Bacillota > Bacilli > Alicyclobacillales > SLC66 > JAKADD01. The sequence goes on along the minus strand of JAJYTO010000027.1, from coordinate 24,136 downwards.
ATTTTGCTTCCAATACTGCCGAATTGCTTTGAACGCCAGTTCATTGGCTTCGGAACCGGAGTTCGAATAGTAGAAGTGCGGGACATGAGGCAAATAGGACGCCAGTTTTGCGCTCAGCTGAATGGCCATGGGATGGCTCTGCGTCAAAGGATAGTAGGCCAGCTGACTCATTTGCCTGGTTGCCGCATCCACCAATTCCTGACGACCATAGCCCACATTGACACACCACAGGCCCGCCGCCGCGTCCAGAAACTCGATCCCTTCTATATCCCGCAAGACAGCCCCCTCGCCACCGACGATAATGAGAGGACTGTTCCCCTGCTGAAAGGCTTGGTGCTGTGTCAGTGGATGCCAGACATGGTTGCGGTCTTGCTCCTGCAAGCGCTGAACATTCAGACGACTTTCCCGTACGGTCATCTTCCCTCTCACCTTCCACGTGGAGTATATTTCCTCTAACAACGCTTGCAACGCCAGCGGCGCAACACACAGAACTAAGCGCCTGCCAGATAACTCACGAGTGATTCTAATGTAATCATGTAAATATGTCAAGACATTATATCATATGATCAGTCCCCTTTCTCTTTCTGTATTGCGATAAAACATGTCCAGTCATGATCATTGCACATCCTGACTGGACGTCAGTTGCCGACATTGTCCTGGCTCGACACCAACATTTGAGCGTTCCGCTTCTCCGCGTAGATATGATAGACCCAAAGAATGAACAGAAATATGACCCCCGAGAATACAGACACTCTGGTCAACGGTGAAACTACGATGGCCACGAAGGCAAGCACGACCAGGAGCAATCCCACGATGGGTGTGGCCGGCCAAAATGGCACGGGGAACTTGAGTATTCTTCCTTCTGCATTAGCCTTCTTGCGAAAGACGACCTCGCTGACCAAAATGACGCCCCAGACCCAGAGATCGGCAAACGCTGCAGCGCTTGTGATCCATACGTACACGTTGTTTGGGGCAAGATACGTAATCACAATGCCGACGGCGATGGCGGCGGTAGTGATCCATACGGCTATGTGTGGCACATGCCGACTGTTCAGTGAACGCACCAGCGCCGAATAGCGACTGTCCTTGGCGCTGCCAAAGAGCATTCTGCTTCCGCCGTACAGTCCTGTATTGCATGACGACAGACCCGACAGAATGATGATTAAATTGACGACTCCCGCCGCGACAGGAATACCGATTTTTGCGAAGAGCAAGACATAGGGACTGCCTGGGTGATGAATGAGATAGTTCCACGGAAACGCGCACAGCATAATGAATATCGAACCGATGTACAAAACTGCGATCCGAACAGTGACCGTACGGAAGGCGCGCCGCATATTCTTGTCAGGCTCACTGGTTTCACCCGCCTCGACCGCCAACGTTTCAATGCCGCTATAGGCCTGAACCACGAGAGAAATAGCCATAGCCATGCCCAGGAAGCCGTTCGGGAAGAAACCGCCATTCACCCATAAATTCGTGACACCGACAACGTTGCCGTGGTTAAATAGACCCGTAAGAACAATCAGCAATCCGAACACCATGAATACGGCGACGGCGAAAACCTTCAATATGGCGAACCAATACTCCAGTTCCCCGAAGATTCTCACCGTCAATAGATTGGACAGGGTAAACAAAATCAACGCGATCAACCCCGGAACCCACGCGGGAATTGCCGGAAACCAGAATTCAATCAATATCCCGATGGCGGCCAATTCGGACATCACGGTGGCAACCCAGTAAAACCACCACATACCCGCAGTCACAAAACCTACCCGTGCTCCCAACAGTTCCTTTGCATAGCTGCTGAAAGATCCGGAAATCGGATTTTCCACAGACATTTCACCCAGGGTTCGCATGACAATCGCCACAATCAAACCGCAAATAACAAAATCAAGGATGACCGCTGGACCCGCCAACTTTACAGACAGGCTGGCGCCGTAAAACAGCCCAACGCCGATGACCCCACCGATCGCCAGCATCTGAATTTGACGGCTGGACATGCTTCTTCGCAAGCCTTCCGAACTTGCCGCCCCATCATTGGTTTCTTTGCTTGAAACAGACAATACCATCCCTCCAATTTATTCGGACAAATGGGTATATTCCCATAATTGTCTCTGTGCTGATCAGCGGGACGCCTTGCTGTCAGCGCCGCGGCCAACCAGATAAATAATATCAAACAATTTCGACCATATCCTATCCTACTAATGTAATTATGTCAATACATATTGACGTAACTATCTTTTTTGTTAAGCATCCGTGAACATCTTATCTATGATTCGGAGCATCACGTCTTATATCGCGCTCAACTTTATCGTCATGTACGCAGTGAGCGCAATCTTCGCAGCGAAAGTTCCTCTGCGGACCCCGGTGGCGCATGGGCAGCGTTGACAACGCGACCCTGCAACCAAGGCGCCGCTAGAATTCATCAAGTATCCCCATGCCTATGGGATTGAACGCATTCTTATCGAGCGCTCTTTTGCCTTGTGTAATATAAAATTTGAAACGATCGCCGCGAAAGAGCGTCCTTACCCGAATAATCGGTATGTTCTGCATGGAATAGACGATCCCCTGCCATAACATCAGGGGATCGCCCACCTCAATTTCCAACAGCGCCGATTCCTCCTCTGTCGCTGCTACACATTGAAAGGACTGCACAGCGGAGGCGGGAACCAACCCGTACTTTTTTTGCAAAACGTCATAAATCGACTCGTCAGACTCATTGGTTAAATCGCGATGACTGAGATGAGGCGCCTTGGCAACCGGGATTTGCATGATGCGCGTCGCTAATTTTTCCTCGCTGTTCATCTGCAAAATCACGATTTCATGCACTTCATCTCCGGAGGACAAACCCAGATCCCGTGCGGTTTTCACTGATGCTTGAGCGCGTTTGACTTCGATCACCTTGGCAAAGTGCTTCCTGTTTCCGTCCTCCGGCTGCGCAAAGGTGGTGAATACATGAGCATTGTCAGTGATCATCGGCTTGGAAACGAAGGTCCCTTTCCCCCTTCCTCTTACCAGAATGCCCTCCTGCACCAATTCCGCAATGGCCTGTCTTACTGTGGGACGACTCACGCCATATTCCTCGGCGAGTTGAATTTCGGACACCAGTTGATCACCGACCGAATAAACACCTTGCTCAATTTTTTGAAGAATATCCTCTTTTATTTGATAATAATAAGGAATACTCGGAATAAATTTGTGTTGCATCCATCATTCCTCCATGCCCACAGTGCCCTCCATGCTCAAACCCCACGCCAGCTGAGTGAACAGCCCCGAGTCAAACACCAGCCAGAAGGCATATCCTATCATTTGTGGTGATTTGATGCACCCCTCTATAGTATAGCATTTTGCGCGTCTTCGCATTCGCAGTCCTGAACCGGTGGGTTTCCACCTGCTGAATTACACGACCTTGCCCAGTCGCCGAAAGTTGAGATTTTATGTGTAAAGTCGTATAATTCGCTCAACAATGCACTATTCATTCGTAATAGTACAAATCATGTGAATTGAGACCAAACTGTTGCTGATGGAGGAACCGAAAATGAAGGGTAATGAGGTTACAAAGATTGGCAAGCTCCCGGCTGTGCTTGGATTGTTGTCTATCATTGCATTCGGGTTGACAAATGAAATTGCTTCGGGTCTCTTCTTTTTAACGACACAAGTACAGGTTTCATCTCCGGGAACCGGCAGTCTTGTTCCAGTATTGATGGCCGGCGGCGGAGTTGTAATTTTAACAAGCGTCTTAATCTACCGTTTCTTCTTTGCCTCAGGACTTTTCGGTGCCGGCGGAGAATACGTTATGATAGCTCATACGGTCGGGCGCCCAGCAGCTTTTATCGCCACTTTCGTTTCTTGGTTTGGTGCGACAGCCGTGATGGGAACTTTAGCATCGGTGGCGCCGCTCTTTCTTGCGAATGCATTCAGTGGATTCGGTCTACAGAACGCAGCTGCATTTTGTAGTTCGAATACAGGCATTCTTGTGATTGGACTCGCATTAATATGGGTATTTTGGGGTATCCACGCCATCGGTGTCCGGGTTGCTGGGCTACTTGCCACGGTATCCATGTTCTTGGTATTTATAGCGGCCCTATTACTGATTATTATCGGTTTTCACACCACGCCGAGCGCCCTTGGAGCAGAGCTTTCAAGTAAGCTGCATGTTACCATGACGCAGGCAATTCATCGAGCACCCGTGCAATCGACTTCACTTAAAGCTGCATTTATGGGCGCCCTGCCAGTCCTCTTCTTCGGATATCTTGGTCTGTCCACAGCCACTCAAACTGGGGCGGAAGCGAAAAACGCAAGAAGGAACTTACCATTGGCGGTCCTGGTGACGGTGTTGGTTGTCATTGGGATATATATAATTTTCTCGATGGCTGTTTACCATGCTGTACCTTGGCAAGCTGTAGGCGGTCTAAACGCCATGGGGTTGAAGAGCTATACCACCGCATCCGGGCTCTTGGGACTGATGTTGCCAACCTGGGTAAATTCGCTGCTTGGCCTGGCGCTGGCTATCATCTTGGCGAAAACATTTATTCCAGTATTTCTTGCACAATCGCGTTGGGTCTACGCATGGGCAGAGGAAGATCTCATTCCCAAAGCATTCGCTCACATTCACCCTCGATTTGGTACTCCTATGCGTGCCTTAACGATCGGTGTCGTGTTAAGTTCACTGAGTCTGATTGAAACGTTGTATGTGGGAGTATCGTTTGGAGCGAGTGAACGCGTCCTTGCCGCTATGCTTGTGTTCATATGTCTGGGAATTGGTATGTTAACGTTCCCGCGATACGCCCCGGATCTGTATAAGCAAAATAAGTCTTGGCTGGCGGGTCATAGAGTTATGCAAATCCTCTTGGGGATTCTCATGATTCTTATGTCGCTGTTCTTTGTGTGGTCCATTATAACTTCTTCTTCGAATAGTCCGATATTGTTACAGCCCTATGTACAGCTCATCATCGTGAGTTTAGTGGGAATGATCCTGTATGTTACCTATAGCCGAAGAAAACGTGAGCGAGTTTTCGTTAAGCCCAATGAATCTCAGGAGGGGAACATTTCGTGAGGAACAGTGGTTCTGAGCCATCTCCGATCCATGCATCGGAGGGTGATGGGATCCGTGTGGTCGTGCTCGGTAATGCACAGGATGGCGGAGTACCGCAGATGGGTTGTATGTGTGACAATTGTAATCGTGTGCGGGCGGGGCATGAACCTGTGAAATGGGTTAGTTCTTTAGCTTTGATTGATGACGCGGAGCACTTATTTTGGATTGTCGACGCCACACCTGATTTCCCGCGACAATATGATTTTATTGTGAGTGTTATTCCGGAGGACTACACATTTAAGGGTATGATCATTACACATGCACATATTGGACACTATCTTGGCCTAGTCTATCTGGGCAAAGAAGCACTCTCTGCGTCAGGCGTTCCGGTCATCGGAACACATAGTTTAACTGGATTTCTGAGCGAAAACGCCCCTTTCTCTCAACTTGTGGAGTTGAAAAATATTTACTTGACTCCGATGGACACATTCATGCCAATAAAGTTGTCAGATGGACTCACAATCCAGCTCTTACCGGTGCCACACCGGAATGAATTCTCCGATACCGTGGCAATACAGATATCTGGACTTCAATCTTCATTGCTTTATGTTCCTGACATTGATAACTGGGATTTGTGGCCGAATTGCGATAACCTATTAATTAATGCATCAATTGCCATTATTGATGGCACGTTTTATGATGAGCATGAACTGCCCAATCGCAACCGGAATGAAATCTCACATCCAACGGTTGTGGAATCGATCAAACGTTTTCAGTCAATAGTGTCTTCCTCGTCAACTGATGTTTATTTTACTCATTTGAACCATTCGAATTGCTTATGGAGCTTAGAGATGGAAAAGGGAATTAATAACCAGGGATTTAGGGTGCTTAGCCAAGGCGAGCAATTTGAACTATAAATGTTATTTCAAGTCCTAAGATATATGAAATCATCGTGTTTATTGGCGATTTGATGTATCCTATATATGTATCAAAATACAGCGGCGATTTGGGCGTTTTGTTTGATGGTAAATCGCAGCCAGAAACCGCCCCAGAAACCCCAACGAGTGTTTCCGGCGCATTATCCGCCAAAATAATGTCATAGCGTACTTTTTTTCATTTTGCTGACGAACCCCTTGCAGAGAAAAACTAAGAAGGGTGGTAAAGACGATGCACGCCGTGATGACAACCGCGGAAGAGACGCTGTCAGAACGCCTGAAAAATGCGCTAACCCTTCCCAATGGAGCACGTTTCTATCGCTGCGCTCTTCAGGTCAATCCGTTTGCCTATCTGAAGAGACACACAAAGGAAACCGCCTTCAAGACGGAAGCAGATTACAACGCGGCGATCATTGAGGCTTGTCTGGAAACCGGCACTGAAGTCATCGGGGTAACAGACCACTATCGAGTACAGGACTCCGTTTCTCTGGTGGCCGCAGCAAGACAGGCAGGACTTTTTGCATTTAGCGGCTTTGAGGCTGTCAGCAAGGATGGCGTTCATTTTCTCTGCCTCTTCGATCCCGACAAAGACGCCATGATCGAACGCTTCATCGGTGAATGCGGTGTCCATGATCCAGATGCCTTATCGCCGACGGGAAATCTTGATTCAGAGGAACTTCTGGACAGGGCAAAGGGGTGGGGAGCGATCTGCATCGCGGCTCATGTCGCCGGCGAAGGCGGTCTCCTGAGAAAGCTGTCCGGCATATCCCGCGCGAAGGTATGGAAGAACGAAGCCTTGCTTCTTGCCTGTGCGCTTCCGGGCCCAGTCTCTGACGCGCCGGATGGTATTCGGCAGATCCTTGAGAACAAGGATGCTGAATACAGGCGTTCCCGGATGGTGGCCGTTATCAATGCCTCGGACGTGAATCATCCAGATGACCTTAAGAAAGATAGGTCTTCCTGCTTCATCAAGATGTCGAACGTGTCGATCGAAGCCTTGCGGCAAGCCTTCCTTGATCCCCAGTCTCGTATCCGCCTGGTGAGCGACGCGCTTCCGGAGCCACACGCGGAGTTTGTTGCGATGACATGGGAGGGAGGCTTTCTTGGGAACTCGGCCGTGCATTTCAATATCAACCTGAATGTCCTGGTGGGCGGACGGGGAGCCGGAAAGTCCACCATGATTGAAAGCATGCGGTATGTGCTCGGGCTCGATCCCATCGGTGAAGAGGCCCGCAAGGCCCATGAGGGCGTAATCCATCACGTGCTTAAGCCAGGAACGAAGATTTCTCTCTTGGTTCGATCACACAGGCCCTCCGAGCGCTACTACACAATCGAGCGTTCCGTGCCGAATCCGCCGGTCGTCAAGGACAAGACAGGCGAGGTTCTAACCCTGTCGCCTCGCGATGTCGCTCCCGGCGTAGAGGTCTTCGGGCAGCATGAAATCTCGGAACTGACCAGGAGCCGAGACAAACTCACGCTTCTCTTGGAACGCTTTGTAGAGCGTGATCCACACCTATTTGGGCGGAAAGCTACAGTTCGCCTTGAATTGGGGAAGTCCAGGAGCCGTATTGTTGATGTCCAACGGGAGATGAAGGCACTGGACGAGCGCTTGGCGCTGCTCCCTGGCCTGGAGGAAACGCAAAAACGCTTCAAAGAGGCTGGCCTGGAAGAGAAGCTCAAGGAGCGCAGCCTTCTCGTGCGCGAGGAACACATTTTTTCCAATGTAGCGGAGCGACTGGAACCGCTGCGTGAGATCCACAATACTCTCTTGGAAGGGCTTCCCCTTGATACGGCCTTCGTATCGCCGAAGGCGCTTGAGGGCCTTCCAAACGCCGAACTGCTTGGGGACATTCGGCGCACCTTTGATACTGTGAGCTCCAGGCTAAAGAGCGTGGGCGATCAGCTTGGGCAAATCTTGAGTGACGCCGACGCAGCAATAGCAGCAACAAGAAGTGCATGGAACAGGCAACGGCAGGGCATCGAAGTGACCTACGAGAAGCTTTTGCGCGAATTGCAAAAGTCAAAGATTGACGGCGTCGAGTTCATCAAATTGCAGCAGCAGATCGAGGACCTTCGACCTCTGCGTGAAAAGAAGGATTATCTCAGGCGTGATTTGTCGACGCATGAAGCGCATCGCCGGAAGCTCCTGTCCGAATGGACAGATATTCAAGGAAGCGAGTACCAGGCGATACAGGGCGCAGCGAAAAAAGTTTCAAGGAAGCTCAAGGACCGCGTCAAAGTCGAAGTGATCATGGCTGGCAATCGGGAGCCGTTCGAGGCTCTCCTCCGCGAGGTGGGGGGCAACCTAAGGGCTGCTCTCGATCGGTTGCTGAGCCTTGATCAGCTGTCGTTGCTGGAATTTGTGCAGTGCTGTCGAGACGGTAAAGACGCCCTGGTCCAGCGCTACGGCCTACCGTCAGGTTCCGCTGAGCGCATTGCGCAAGCCGACCCCGAACTCTTCATGAAGATCGAGGAGCTCGATCTCCCGGCCACGACAAAGATTGAACTGAATACGGCTCCAGACGGCGAGACTCCAACATGGCAAACGCTTGAAGCGCTCTCAACAGGGCAAAAGGCGACGGCTGTGCTGCTGCTTCTGCTCCTGGAATCCGATGCGCCCTTGATCGTTGATCAGCCGGAGGACGATCTTGACAATCGGTTCATTACCGAGGGTGTCGTTCCGATCATGCGTGAAGAGAAACGTCGGCGGCAATTCGTTTTCTCAACGCACAACGCCAATATCCCGGTGCTCGGCGATGCGGAGCTCATTCTCGGCTTGGCGGCCACTGGCGAGGCAAAAGAAGGTCACGCCAAGCTCTTGCCCGAGCATATGGGTTCGATTGACTCGACCCCGGTCCGTGAAATGGTTGAAGAAATTCTCGAAGGCGGCAAAGATGCCTTTGAAATGAGGCGCTCGAAATATGGGTTCTGACCTATGACATCAAAAACGGAGCTTTTGGAAATCATCCGGAATGGCGAAAACTCGGGTATCGAGTTCAAGCGCGACGTCGTCGCAAACCATGACCTCGCGAAAGAGTTGGTGGCCTTCTCCAATCTGCGCGGCGGTATTGTTTTGCTGGGTGTAGAAGACGATGGGAGTGTCTCTGGCATAACTCGGCAAAACCTTGAGGAATGGGTCATGACGACATGCCGAGACAAGATCAGGCCCGGCATCATCCCTTTCTTCGAGGTGGTGCGTAACGTTGAAGGCGGGCGAGACGTGGCTCTTGTTAGGGTAACACCAGGGCTCGATGTTCACAGCCTTTGGCACAACAACCGCAACTTTTACTATGTACGTGTCGGAACGCAGAGCCGTGAGCCAAGCCCGGAAGAACTCTCGCGTCTATTTCAGCAGCGCGGCTTTTATCGTGCGGAATTGCGTCCAGTGTCCGGCGCTGCTCCCGCCGACCTTGATCGTCGGCGTCTCCGTGACTACTTCGGACGCATTCGGCAACAGGAAGTTCCCGATGACGCAGACGAAGACGGGTGGGCAACCCTGTTGTTCAACACCGAACTCATGACAGAGGAAGGCGTCACCGTCGCTGCGATCCTCCTGTTTGGCCGAACTCCGAATCGGTTTCTGGCGCATGCCGGCATCGATGCTGCGGCGTTCCCCGGAACCGAGAAGGACTATGCGGCCAAGGAGCGGAGTGCCCTGCGTGGTCCCATGACGCCGCTTTTCGATGCCAGTGGGGAGGTCGTTGAAAACGGAGTCGTCGAGCAGGCACTGGAATTCATTCGACGCAACACGCCTGTGACGGCAACCCTCGAAGAGGGGCGGCGCGTCGAAAAATTCGTTTACCCGGCGGAAGCGCTTCGCGAGGCGATCGTCAACGCGTTGATTCACCGCGACTATCTCCTGTCCAGTACGGACATAGAGCTGTCCGTTTATGCCGACCGCCTTGAAATCATCTCTCCGGGGCGTCTCCCGAACGGGATTACAGCCGACCGCATGCGAACAGGGTGCCGAGCGTCGCGAAACCAGCTCTTGAAAGACGTCATGCGGGACTATAGCTATCTGGAGCACATGGGGATGGGGATTCCGCGTAAGATTATCCGGGGAATGCAGACCCACAACAACACGACACCTGAACTCGTCGAGGACGGTGAGCAGTTCATCCTACGTTTGTTTGGTTAGCGTGGCTTTGGTCAGTTGGCACCTGTGAAGGAAATTGTTACCGAGCCTCCGTTCATTCGCCTGCGAGCGCTTTGACCATGCGCCTACTCCTTCAATGCCAATATCTCCGTTATCTCACGGAACTGTTCCAAGGCTTCCTCCAGGCTCTCGACGATTTCCGCCGCAATCAATTCAGGTGCGGGTAGACTCTCATTGTCCATCACATCATCATCTTTAAGCCAGAAGATGTCGAGATTCACCTTGTCGCGTTGCACAAGGTCGTCATAATCAAAGGCACGGAACCGCTCCGCTTCTTCCCGGAAGTGGCGATTCTCCGTTTTGTAACACATCACGAAGTCATCCAAGTCGTTCTCCGTAAGCGGATTCTGCTTAAGCGTAAAATGCTGATTGGTCCGCAGATCATAAATCCACAATTTCTTAGTCCATGGCTCCGCGCTGGCTGGCTTACGCTCAAAGAACAGCACATTCGCTTTAACGCCCTGGGCGTAAAATATGCCGGTCGGTAATCGTAGTAGTGTGTGTACGTCAAACTCCTGTAGCAATTTGCGCCGCACGATCTCACCGGCACCGCCCTCAAACAGGACGTTGTCTGGTACCACAACCGCTGCTGTGCCGCCAATCTTGAGCATATTTTTGATGTGTTGTACGAAATTGAGTTGCTTATTTGAGGTCGTCGCCCAGAAGTCAGGGCGCTCATAGCTCAGTTGTTCTTTTCCGGCGCGTCCGTCTGCACCAACAAACGTCATGCTGCTCTTCTTCCCAAATGGTGGATTCGTCAGTATGAAATCATAGTGATGATTGGGAGGCGAAACCAGGCTGTCACGGGATTCAATGAGGGGTCTATCACCGCCAATACCATGTAGGTACAGGTTCATGGCGCATAATCGCACTACGTCATCGACAATGTCCGCTCCATAAAAAGCGGTATCTTTAAGCGCTCGTTTCTGGTCGCGGTTGAGTGTGAAGTGTTGAATAATATATTCGTGGGCGGCCAGGATAAATCCACCTGTTCCACAGGCGGGGTCAGCTATGGCGGTGTCTGGTTTCGGCTGCACCACATTGACCATGGCGCGTATGAGCGCTCGGGGTGTGAAGTACTGGCCTGCACCGCTCTTGACATCTTCTGCGTTTCTAGCGAGCAACCCTTCGTAGATATCGCCTTTCACATCCGCGTCAAGCGCCAACCAATCCTCGCCATCTATCAGGCTTATGAGTCGCTTGAGTTTCGCCGGGTCCTGGATGCGGTTTTGCGCCTTTCGGAAAATTGTGCCCAGGACACCGTCCATTTTGCCCAATTGGTCAAGGGTCAGGCGGTATTGCTGTTCCAACTCCAGACCATCCTTATTGAGCAAGCTAGACCAATTTAAGTGACCGGGAACAGCGCTGTCCAGGTTCATTTCCGCACGTTCGGACGCCATTTTCAGAAATAGCAGATACGTGATTTGTTCCACGTAGTCTCCGTAACTCACACCATCGTCTCGCAGAACGTGGGCGTAGTTCCATACTTTATTGACAATATCGGATGAAGCGCTGATGGACATAATGAGACCTCCGGATTATGTGGATATCTTCTTGGACTTCCTACCTCGACCCGTTTGACTGTGTGTTGAACCGTGTGGCATGCGTTCGGCGCGGATTCGTTCTAGGAGAACGCTAGCCGGTTCATCATTCGGGTCTTGCGACACAAGTTGGCCGGTGAACGCGGTATGGAGAATGGCCTGACGAAGGCGCGGCACTTGCTTCATATGGGTTTCGACAACATCATTCAACTCAGACAACGATTCCAGTAAACGCAAGGCCAACTCTACAATGACTTGCTGTTCATCCTTTGGCGGAATTGGAACAGGAAGGGCCCCTAATGTAGTCTTGTTGATGGACGCTAGGTTTGTCGTTTGCTTCCCCTCGTCCGTAAAATAAGTCTGACCAAAAGTATTGCCGTACCATGATATAAAACGGCTTTCGAAGTCCAGAATTGGGCGAGCACGAAATATATGATTCTGATGTATACACTCAGAGATTTCACCCTGCCAAATCCACCCTCGACCAAGCTTATCACGGTCGCCACCTTCCGTAAACAATACATCGCCTGTCTCTAATCTAAGCTCCGCGATCGTTGGTTCATCTGCGAATATTGTTTTGATTTCTGAGAGATTCAAAAATCCTCTCTGAACATTGGCAACTCTAAGATACGGAACCTCTCGGCCATTTTCCGGAACAGTTCGCGAATTCTTCGTCATACCTCCTGCTATATACGCTATTTGACTAAGGCTTGCCCATGCCCACCCTTCGGGTAACTCTGGCAGGTTTTTCGTATCCGGTTTTATAGGTTCCGGGTACTTCTCTTTCCATTTGTCGTCTGATGGCTTCTTGCCCTTCTTTACCATTTTCGCAAGTTCATTTGATTCCCATTGCTGTCGTCGTTCCGCTAGAATTCGCCGCAGCAATGCGCTCGCTGGTTCGCATTCGTGCACGTGTTGTTGTCTCCAGGCGTGTGACAACTCACCAGTCACCGCCGCCTTTAGTATAGCCTGACGATAGCGGGAGAGTAGCGCCTGGGCACGATTCAGTGATTGCGTTGCAGAATCTAGCCGCGAGAATAATTGCTCCAGCCTATCAACAATCCGGTGTTGCTCGGGAAGAGGAGGCAATGAAACGGGTATTTTCTCCAGTTCCTGTTTCGTTATACCATTAATTGTTGTTCCGCGTCCTGAGAAGGATTGTGCAGAAAGCGACAAAAAGTACAACATATAAGTCGCATCAATACCATTCGTCTTACACATAAGACCCTGACAGTCTTGGCTAAAACAAATTATCATTTCACTGAGAGCCACTTTACCTAGTGATACCCGAGTCACAACCACGATGCTTCCAGCCGGGATCATATTTGTCGTTGATTCTTTAATGGCCTGTTCTGTAATGAATCTTTTAGGTCTTATGCTCTTCAATCCCTCAATATCTGCGCTTGTTATCCAAGGTATGGTGCCATTCCAAAAGGCTTCTATCTTAGTAGACGGAGTGCCGCCACCAATAAGGTCATATAATTCGCCCACATTACTTCTAGCCCAGGAACTTGGTAGGCAATCGCTCACGCGCTCAACACCTCAGTCAGTTCCTGCAGCATGCGTTTCCAATCCGACCCAAATAGTCTGGTCAATTTCATAACCCCGCCTTTTTGTACGAATGGTGCATACTCCAAATCTTCTGGTTGCACAGCCATGGATGTTTTGATATGGTCCCGTATCATATGGAGCCAGTCCAACTGTTCTGCTGAGAATGCAACGCCTGCGCTGTTTTGTCCTTCCAGCCATTTCCCGAATCGTTGTTCGACTGTCTCGGCAAACGGCTCCAGTTCCTGACTCTCGCCCAAGGTAAACCGAATCAATGATACCAGATCCGTCAGCAATCTCTGCGGGTCGCCATGTTTAACTTTGTCTTTCTCCAGGCGTTCGTAGGCCATCCATACGGCATTGGGCGTAAGGTGATAGGGTGGCTGCTGGACAGCCTCGGCCAATTGTTTGATTTGCTCAAATGTGACGTGCCGCTCGCCAAACGGGCGAGAATAAAATAATTGCAAACCATCCAGTTCATCCTTGTGACTCTCCATGAATGCCCGAAAGTCGGTAATAATTCGCTTCGCCTTCTCTTCGTCAAATCCCGCATATAAGAGATTATCCTGGCTGATAATGTCGATGATTTGTTCGCTTTCCGACTGCAGCGCCACCAAGAGTTGTCGCAATTCCGGGTGGTCAAACGGCTCGCACGCAATATCCGCCAACTGCTCCTGCGCTTGTTTCAATGCCTGTTCATCCGGTTCCTTTTCACCGTTCTGTAGGCGAGCTGCCCGCTCCCATTGGTCAGGGTCCACGGCATCCAGCAACGCATTGGCCATATGGGATAACGATTTGCCTGCAGCCGTCGCGGTAATACGTTCCTTGTCGCGGTCGCCAAGCCGTTGCTGTAGTCGCGCCAGCCGACCCGCCAGGGTGGTCAACATATCAGTGCTCCGGTCTCCCTGCGCCACCTGCATGAGCAAGCGTTCTAGCCCCAAACTCGGTTTGCGCTCTAAGGGGCGCGAATCCGTCTTGTCAGATTCGGTCACACCGACTGCATCCACTATGGCAAAGTGCGTTTTGGCTTTGGCGTCACGGGTAACTGCTTGTAAGTCATCAACGTCAATGGTTCGTGTACCCCGGCCCTTCATCTGCTCAAAATAGACCTGGGATTTGACATTGCGCATGAAAATCAAGCACTCCAGTGGCTTGATATCCATACCCGTACTCATCATGTCAACAGTCACGGCAATGCGTGGGTTGTAAGAATTGCGGAAGGATTTGATGAGAGTGTCGGATTTTTCCCCTGGTGTCCGGTAGGTAATCTTCTTGCAAAAGTCATTGCCAAACCCAAACTCTTCACGCACAATGTGGACGATATCCTCCGCATGCGAATCGTCCTTCGCGAAAATGAGGGTCTTTGGTACATCCGTTCGGTCGGGGAAAATCTCAGTAAACAATTTTTCCTTGAATGTACGAATAACGGTACGGATTTGGTCGGGTGCTACAACCGATGTATCGAGAACATTTGCCGAATAGGTCAGGTCGTCAGTGAGTTCTTCCCAACGGACTACACGACTCTTTTTATCGCGCTTATCAATATGGAATCCCGCTTCCACGATGCTGCCGGATTCGCCGATTTTGGTTTTAATGCGGTAAATCTCATAGCCGACATTCACACCATCGGCAACCGCGCGTTCGTGGGCGTATTCCATCACGAGGTTTTGATTGAAGAATCCCAGCGTTTGCTTAGAGGGCGTAGCCGTCAGACCAATCAGGAAGGCGTCAAAGTATTCGAGCACTTGCCGCCAGAGGTTATATATCGAACGGTGGCACTCGTCCGTGATAATAAAGTCAAACATTTCAATCGGGATATTCGGGTTATATATGACATCCTTGGTCGGTGCGTTTGGGGGGAGTTGCTCGTCTTCCTCGAAGCCTCCGGCTTCCTCTGCACTCTCGTCAAGCGGTTCGCCCCGCAATAAGGCATATAGTCGTTGAATTGTCGTGATGATAACCTTGCTGGTCGGGTCAAGAACTGGGCCAGTCAAATGCTGCACCGTATACACTTCCGTGAACTTGCGCCCATCTTCCGGAACGATGAATTGTTGGAACTCATTTATTGTTTGTATACCCAAATCCTTGCGGTCCACTAAAAATAGAATGCGCGTTGCATGACCATGTTGCAGCAGCCGGTAGGAGGCAGTGACTGCTGTGTACGTCTTACCGCTTCCTGTGGCGGATTGTATCAGTGCACGGGGGCGGTTGTCTGCCAAGGATTGTTCAAGTCCTGTGACCGCCTCAATTTGACACTGGCGCAGATTGCCCACATCCAGAGTTGGCATGTGTTGCAGATTCAACCGAAGCGTACTTGATTCACGAATCCAATTGTATAATGTCTTGGGCTGGAAGAATGAGAAAATGCGGCGAGAACGCGGCATGGGGTCTCTCAGGTCTATAAACTGCGTCTCTTTGCCTGTACTTTCAAAGCCGAAGGGTAGGGGGTCTGTCCAACGACGCACGTTGGCGCGAAGCCGCACCACATAGTCGCCAGTTTGGTCGGCCACCCCACTCAGCGTGTGCCCCTCACGCTTAGCCTCCAATACCCCTGCTGCTTTACCATCCACAAACAGCATATAGTCTGCTGTTCCGTTATCGACCGGAAACTCTCTGACGGCGACACCCAAAGAGGCCCTTAGGTTCAGGTTGGAATAATCCTGGATGACCCAACCTGCCGCTATGAGCATTCGGTCTATAACGATACGGGCTTGCTGCTCCGGAAATGGCATGTGTAACCTCCGGCTACGAATCGACTTTATCTGTGGCGGTTACTGTGTTTCATCCTGCTACGTTACAGCATTCCGCCTAACGATATGATACCAGAAATCGGGGGAATATGGCGAGAAGAGAAAGCAAGCGGCGCTAATAAATGTCTATCGAGGCGAGAAGGATAGAGGTACTACTGGTTGAAATAAGCGACTACAAAGCATTCGTGATGACTTGGGCTAACGAAAAGAACGCAAATTCCGTGGCTACTTGTCAGTACACGAATCCACAATATGGCCTCACTCCACGGTGCTCTCAGGGGTGCGAACGCTTAAGTCGTTTTCGGCTTGCCTCGTTTTGCCTTGTTCAACTTCATCTGAAAATACAATCATGGGTGCATGATGTATCTCTCTCAAAGATTCTTCTATTTCACCAAATTCATCCATGAGGACTACCTTGCTTCTCATCAACAAAATCGTAAAAATTAAAAACAGAATCCTCAATAGCCAAGTCGTCGAGATCGCAAATGCCAATGTCGCAAGGGAATAGTTATCTATTGATAAAATCGGAAACCAGCTATTTAGAATAATGGTGGCCAGCGAAGAAATCGTCAAGACGCATGCATCAACAGCGGTTTGTTCAAACCAACCGGAGATAATCACACGAACCACCACCGGTGCAATTTTGTAGGCATTGCCGTATGCTCGATGAATTGAAACGGGATCACTCAAGTCAACAGATTGATCGGTATCAAGTGAAGATTTGTTGGCTGCGAGGGCTTGTGCTGTCTGAAGCATGGACCCGGCGAATGCAAAGCTTGAGTGAATCCCCAGTCGAATTTCTTCACTGAACGCGGCCAATGCAAATATCCAGGTCATAGAAAGAGCCACATATGTAACGGATATTTCAGATAACACGGCAGAACCATAGAGCGTTTTTGAAACGAAAAAAACGGCCAATAGAGGGATTGTAGATGCGGCATTTAGAATTATCTTCGGGGTGCGGAGATAATGATCAAGGTCAGGTGTTATGTTCTTAAAATGAACTGACGCTTTCTTGACCAACGCAATATATTCCCGCATTTGGCGGAGAGTGTGAAATACAGCCTTTACTTGCTGAAACACGGTACTCGCCCCCAAGACATCACCTTGTTATCATTATGTGGAATATTCTACTGCAGACAGTCATTTCCTTCACCCAGCACCAACACTTTGCCGAGTCGACAGGGGTCGATCGAAAGTGGCCGGAAAAGAGCGGATTGCACGGCAGGGGATGGACTGGATCGGGAGACAGGATTCACAGGAATACGCAAGTAGCTTACATTCTGATTTTCACCCCAACCATGATAGACGGATGCCGTTGCCAGCGGAACCGACCTAATCGCGTTGTTCTCTTTCTGTTATGATGATAGCATATTCACGGTAGGATTTGGATGGGGGGTTGTGGAACACGGGTGTTTTGAATTTGGTGGTTGTCATTATCACGGCTAGCGTGGCTGTCATCGCCTGTGTATTCGCTGGGTTGACGTTTCGCTCTCAGAAGCGGTCAGAGAAGTTGCAGGAGCAAACTAAAGTAATTCAAGAAGAGGCAACAAAGATTCAGCAAAATACTTATGATTCACAGTTGCCTATAGCATCAGCTTGAAGACTGGATCACAACTCTCCCAGCTATATTAAGGGCTATCTGTTACTTTTGAACCGCGAACGCTGCGTTTCAAATAACGCTTCTCATAATTTAAAAACAAGTCTTCTATCTTCAAAGTTAGAGTGTTATGAATAATGCGGCCTATTTTTTCTAATATAAAATTCCCCATATCGTTAACATCCTCGGAAGTTAGTTGTAGCCTCTCACCTATTTGACTATCAGCAGTCAATCCGTTGTTTCCGATATTGTTTAAGTATTTCCTATTTACAAGACCCCGATCATGTACAAACAGGTGTCTCTTCTGGGCATAAATAAAAAGCCTGTCCAGGTCTTCTTTACAAACCCCTGCATCAACACCGAATAAGCCCTTTAATTTCCCAATTGATTTTATTATATTGCCTGTCTGAATTAAATCTTTGACCTTATTCTCAACTAATCTTTGTCGAACAGCCAGAATATCGATTTTGCCGAATAAGTCGTCAAAATAAACATTCGAAAGTTTCCTCGGGTTCGTATCATCTGCTAAAGCTAATGGAAAAAACCAATACAGACATTTGAAGACCTCCGCTAAATAAATTTCTAAAAGTTGATAGTAGTCGCTGTATATTTTCTCATGAAGCAATTGAATATAGTCGCCGTTGCCGTTATCGTCTTTTGACCTAATTCTAAATTCATTGTAATCAATATTGGCTTCTGATAAGAATATCGGCATTTCGCGAAATTCTTTACATACGAGAAAACTGACTATTGACTTCTTTAAACTATCAGTATGAAAATATAGCTCCCTTACAATTTCTTCATTAAATTTCGCAAATATTCTTAAAAATTCTATTCCCATTTCCTCTTTCTTTAGTTCTATTGACATCTCATTAATATTAATTGTCGTTAATTTTCCCAACATGTCGCCCATTCTCCCACTGGTTCAATCTAATCTATAGAAGCAAGTATTTTAGTTCTTTACCGCGTTAACGCTTTAATTGGAGCGGGTGGCGGGAATCGAACCCACGCTCTCAGCTTGGAAGTTTGCCCCGTTTCTTTATGACCGGCACGAAGCTCTTCTTGATTTCTATTTGTTGGAGTTTCGGCTCAGGCAGCTTACCGATATTCTGAGCAGATCGATTAGCTCTGGATGCATTAATCGGCGTTTTTCGTGAATCAGCAGTCATCTTAGCCACCACCTAACCAGAGATATAGAACTGTCACCGCAATAAGCGTTACAAGCACTCCCGCTATTGAACACATCAGCCAAACCGACTTGTTGGTGCCGATGCGTCTGTTATCAATCAAGGCTCGCTGAAGTTCACTCAGCAGTTGCTGCTTTGCAATTATTGGTTCGCTTGCATACACTGTCTCGTAAAATTGTTTTGGATCTGGACCGGCCTCATAGTTTCCGTATAATAGTCCTCCGAGACAACAGCCAACGGTCAAAAGCACCGGAAATAACCCAATCACAACGAATCCGCGCCATTTTGTTCCAAGAACCAAGACGCCAAAAACCGCCATAAATCCCAAGATAGTCGCCATTTTGCCGTCAAGGCTACTGGACGCCGAAAATTGGAAGCTCAACTGGTCCTTGGCCATCTGAATGGCCAGATCCACTGCTGCCTCTGCATTTCGCACCAGAGTTGTGGTATCGGTCTGTGGTTCAGGATCGACGTGAGACTGTGGTGGCACGATGGGCTCACTGGTCTGCAGAAGTCCTCACCCCCAAGCATACCAGAACACACCCCCATCGTATCCTATGCAGTGATCGACTGTCAAGAATCCTGTTGAACCCAACCGGGTATAAGCCGGTCCAATATCGGATCGGCTTATACATTCCTAATTTATTATGGAGCGGGCGGCGGGAATCGAACCCGCGCTCTCAGCTTGGAAGGCTGGAATTCTACCATTGAACTACGCCCGCATATGATTTTTCTGCGATCTTGTGCATGAAAAGCATGGCGTGCCCGGAGAGATTCGAACTCCCGACCTTTTGATTCGTAGTCAAACGCTCTATCCAGCTGAGCTACGGGCACATACACTCTGGTGGGCCCACCAGGACTCGAACCTGGGACCAACCGGTTATGAGCCGGCCGCTCTGACCAACTGAGCTATAGGCCCATCGGAAAAATGGAGCGGAAGACGGGATTCGAACCCGCGACCCTCGCCTTGGCAAGGCGATGCTCTACCCCTGAGCCACTTCCGCAGAACGATTATTATTATACATGGAAGCGGCTAGTCGTGCAAGCCGCAGCCGATATCCGAACGTCCGACGCTGACCAGTTCTGGCCAATGCTCCTGAGCGGCATCAGCCGAGTCTTGACGCTTGCGGCCCCTGCCGTTCCAGAAAATCGCGCCATATTTCGCTTGCCATGCTCAGTTCCACATCTTGTTTGCGCAGATCCTCCCGGCGCTTCTCGTACGCGTTCTCCCACATGGTCTCAAGCCGCACGTCTTTTAGCGCACGCTGCACTCTGATCGACAGTTCGTGGTCTTCTTCATTCAAAAGGTCTGTTTCAACGATATGAGGAGCCTCGCGCGTTTCGCCCAGTCTCGTTACGCCGATGCGACCTGCGCGTTCGAGCCGCCTGCCGATGGAGAAAATCAGATCGGTCATCTCCCATGCTCTGTTGGCCGCTGTTTCGCGCTGAACCCAGCAATACTCCTCGAACGTTTGTCCCAGTGTCGTGTTTATGTATGCACGCTCGGCGGTAAAGAGCAAGTCGCCAAACTGCCACAGTGGAAACTGTTCAGCGATCTCTTCGATCGACGCCACGGCAAAGGATGCGTGGCGCGCCAGGTAGAGACGCAGTTCCCGGATCGGTCGATCCGGATATGCCACAGCGTGCAGGAGGTAGTAGGCGAGCATCTGATCGCAGGCGCCCTCCTCGGCAACGTGGCGGACGGGCTTGATTTCGATCAGCCTGTCGCCGAGGCGAATGTCGACCGCGGCGTCAGGATACCCGAGCGCAATTCCCAACGGCAGACGTTCATGCACCCCTATGCCGGAAGCGGAGCTCCAGTCGTGTTCAAGGACCCCCTCGATCATGTGGCCCAGATCGACCGCAATGCGGTCATATGTATCCTCAAAAAACTCCGTCCGCAACAAGGGTTTGGCCTGATAAAAAGCGTCAAGAGCCGCCAGACGGGCGCAGTCCCGAACGATCTCAGCCCGCTCGTCGCCGTTGATATAGTCGAAGCGGCGCCGCAGCACCTCCGGAAGCTGCGTGACGACGTAGGCGCTCATCTCATCATTCTCCGACGGTATTCCAGACACGCCGGCCGCACCGGAAGTTTTCCCGCCGATATCGGTTCGGGATCCTTCGCCAAAGGCAGTCCCGGTTTCCTCAGGAAACAGCGCCGCAACGCCGACAGTGCCAGCACCGGGCGCACCATGCGCGCCATAGAGATCTTTGTAGCGGTCCAATTCTGCAGAATACCGCTCGAAGCGAAACGGCAGCGAACGGATGATGAGACCGTCGACATCGCCCGGATAGGGGGCGGTCCTGCGTTCCATGAAGGGGAGTCTGCGCTCAACCAGCACGCCCGCTTGGCGCTGCACATACGCGTACAGCCAATATTTGAACGCTTCACCGCTGACTGGCGACTCGCGCGCGCCCAGCAGACCATTAACCTTGTAACGCTGCGGGGCGGCCCAATGGACGGGCTCGCCGTCCTCGGTCCGAAAGAATCCCACCAACGACGGTAACTGTCGACGAGCTTTCTTGAATTCATTGCGGTGCGCAATGCGAGTCAACGTCATCCCACACACCTCTTTGCCCATCTTTTCAACCGATGCGTTCCAAGACCGAAACAATAGGATGGAGACACCACGACGTCATGCGACCGATGTGACTGATCCAGAAGCGCGAAGCGGCGACCGCCATGCAGCGACCGATGCAACAGGACGAAGACACGGCAACATCATGCTGTGATATACAGTCATGTCTGAGTTTCGCAAGGCAAGATCTTACCGCTCACGCCCCGTCATCAGCCGGATGAAAACAGGCGCCGCGAAGTTTTTCACGGATGCGGAGCCTGCTTGGGGAGGAGTCATATATTGCGCCCGTCGCGAGTTTAGCGACAGCGGTGGACTCCCGCCAGGACGGATCATGCATGCCGCTGCCGCGAGTATTAGCGGCCTTTAGGCCGCGGCTGTCTGAGCGGCAGCGGCATGCATGATCCGTCCTGACCGGCAGGGACCACCGTATTTTCAGGATAAACCTTATGCCGCTCAGTCACCGTGACGCATGAGCGGAAACAACAGCACATCCCGAATCGACGGTTGGTCAGCAAGGAGCATCACCAAACGGTCAATCCCAATGCCGAGCCCTCCCGTCGGCGGCATCCCGTATTCCAGCGCAAGGATGAAATCCTCGTCCATTTCATGCGCCTCCTCATTGCCCAGGACTCGCTCCTGCAACTGGGCTTCGAAGCGTTCCCTCTGGTCAATCGGATCATTGAGCTCACTGAACGCGTTTGCGTACTCCCGCCCGAGTATGAACAGCTCGAAACGGTCCGTGAACCGGGGGTCGTCGGAATTTTTCTTGGCGAGCGGCGATATCTCGACGGGATGCCCGAAGACGAACACTGGATCCGTCAATGTCGATTCCACTTTCTGTTCAAAAAACTCGTTGACAATGTGCCCGAATTGCATTGCGGGTGTGAGCGGCACACCGTGTTGCCGCGCCGCCTCGCGCGCTTCCTGGACAGACGTCACTCTAAAGAAATCCACGCCAGTCACATCCCGGATGAGGTCCACCATATGCGCCCTCCGCCATGGCGTGCCAAGGCTGATCCTACGCCCGCCGTACGTCAGTTGCGTTGTTTGGCAGACGTCCTGCGCAATCTGCCGGATCAGTTCCTCAGTCAGTGTCATCATGCCCTGAAAATCCATATACGCCGCATATAGTTCCATCATCGTGAATTCCGGATTGTGCTTGGTTGACACTCCTTCATTGCGGTATACGCGGCCAATCTCGTACACCCGCTCCAATCCTCCGACAATCAGCCGCTTCAGATGCAGTTCGAGCGCGATCCGCATCACCAAAGGCATATCGAGCGCGTTGTGGTGGGTGAAGAAGGGCCTGGCCGCAGCCCCGCCCGCCACCGTATGAAGTGTGGGCGTTTCGACTTCAAGAAAGCCCTGCTCGTCCAGATGTCTGCGCATCGATTGGATGACACGGCTGCGCAGGACAAATGTTTCCCGAGTCTGCGTATTCATGATGAGGTCCAGATAGCGCCTGCGGTAGCGGATCTCGACATCACGCAGTCCGTGCCATTTCTCAGGCAGCGGTCGCAGGGACTTGGCCAGAAGGATGAAACGTTCCAGATGTACGGTCACTTCGCCGCGCTTTGTTTTGAAGACGAACCCCTCGACCCCGACAATATCGCCGATATCGAGCATCTCAAACTGCTCGTACGCCTCCTCGCCAAGGTCGTCGACACGGGCGTATATCTGGATGAGCCCCTCCTGGTCCAGCAGATGGGCGAAACCGGCCTTGCCATGGCCGCGTCTGGTCATGAGACGGCCCGCCAACGAGACAACGGTCTTGTGTTCCGCGAGATCTTCTCGGGTCAGGGCTTCGGCGCTGCGAACCACATCGGCAGTGCGGTGCGTGGGCGCAAACGATGACCCAAACGGATCCACCCCCTGCCTCCGCCAAGCCTCCAGTTTTGTGCGCCGGACACTCAACGCGTCAGTCGTCGTGTCAGCCGTCGCGTCAGCTCTGCCCGGCGTCGCGCCGATCATCCCGTCGACCGTCGTGCCGGCCGTCGCGTCAGGCGCCGTATCAGCCGTCGCATCAACCGCCGACTCACGCCCTGACCTCAGTTGCTCTTCCGTAAAATCCACAACGCTCCAACCCCTCATAATGCCGATCGCCGACTGAGTCGGCGACCATCTCGCGTTATTTTCGAATTTCCAGGACCTCGTAGCGAATGGTTCCAGCCGGTACGCTGACCTCCACCTGCGATCCCACCGACTTCCCGAGGAGCGCTTTACCGACAGGTGATTCGTTTGAAATTTTGTTGTCCGTGGGATCCGATTCCGCCGAGCCTACGATCAGATACTCAACATCTTCCTTAAAAGCGACATCCCTCAGTCGCACCGTGGATCCGATGCTCACCACTCCGGTGTCCACCTCTTCCTCGTGAATTATGCGCGCATTGCGCAACATCTTCTCCAGCGTGATGATCCGGCCTTCCACAAACGCCTGCTCGTTCTTGGCATCTTCAT
Source organism: Bacillota bacterium (assembly GCA_021793015.1). Classification (GTDB taxonomy): domain Bacteria; phylum Bacillota; class Bacilli; order Alicyclobacillales; family SLC66; genus JAKADD01. The sequence goes on along the minus strand of JAJYTO010000027.1, from coordinate 348 downwards.
ATTCGGAATTTTCACTGATATCCCCGTAACTAATGGCCACCTTGATCCGCTCGGCAACCTCTCGGCGTTTCACCGACTTGAGGTGCTCCAACTCATCTTCGAGTTTCTTCAGACCAGCCGGTGTGAGAAGAACTTCCTTTTCAGACATGCGATTCGCTCCTTTAGAATCTGTCGCAAACCTTCGAGCGGCCGTTTAGCTCGAAAAAACTGCCAGATAGACGGTCTGACAGTGTTTGATCATTCACATAGATTCGGTTCAAAAAGGGGTCAGGTAAGACCCGCGCAGTGCAAGGAAGCGAGCCAAGAATGCGGACCGAGCGTACGTTTTTGGTACGTGAGGGAGCATTC
>JAJYTO010000026.1 GCA_021793015.1 Bacillota bacterium | reverse complement strand
CCTCAGGTCAAAAATAATTCGACTGCAAACCGCTTCCATGTCGAATACATGAGGAATCGGGGCTATAATGATAAAAAATGTCGAATTATGATCGTCTCTGTATGGGGGAGTCGCCATGGCCGAAGCTCGGGATCGAATCGTGGATCAATTAGAGAGCGCGAGGAAGGATCTTCTGGATTTGACCTTGCGAAACCCGCTGCTTAATTATCGTCCACTGAAGGCTAAGGGGCTCGAGTTGATAAACGACGACCCTGGAGAAACCTTTCGTCTCTTGGTCCGTGAGAAAAAACCATTCATCTTTATCGATAACCCCGTGGCGAAACTGGCTGATGGGGGCGACGACGGCACAGAGCCACTGGAGAACACAACCTTGCATGCGGGCAGGCCATGCTTGCGAACGCCTTACGATGAATCCGAACTCGACAAAAGGTTGCTCGGGACATACTACGCTGCGCGAACATATATAGAGGAACAGGGTATTAATGTACTGTATTTGGCTCTTGGCATGCTCTCCTGGGCGGAGGCCGACACGGAATCCGCGAGGGTGCTAAAAGCGCCTCTCATCCTCATCCCGGTCCTCTTATCACGTCAGAGTGCGCAGGATGGGTTTCGACTTCATTATAGCGAAGACGAGATTGCCGAAAACCCTTCCCTCTATAAAAAGCTCGAGATGGAGTTTGGCATGAAACTCCCCGAGTTTCCAGAGCAAATGGAGGACTGGGATCCTGGGGCATTTCTCGCGAGGGTAGCACAGGCGATCTCGGTCAAGCCGCGATGGAAGGTCGAAGCCGACACCCACTGTCTTGGGTTTTTCTCGTTTGGCAAGTTCCTGATGTACAAGGATCTCGACGCAGATACATGGCCAGAGGACAAAAATCCGGTGAATCACCCGTTGTTGCAAAGTCTACTCGGAGATGGCTTTAACGAGCCGCCGGCTTCTATCGGGGACGGGGAACAGATTGATGAACACCTGCTCCCGACGGATATCCACACCGTCAAAGATGCGGACAGTTCCCAGGTGCTTGCGATTACGGATGTAAAGCGTGGTCGCAATTTGGTTGTGCAGGGCCCACCGGGTACAGGAAAATCGCAGACGATCACCAATATGATCGCAGAACTTCTGCATGATGGAAAACGCGTGTTATTTGTCGCCGAGAAGGTGGCCGCACTGCATGTGGTCAAGTCGAGGTTGGATGAAGTCGGTCTGGGTTCCGCATGTCTGGAACTGCACAGTCACAAGGCAAATAAGAAAATGGTACTCGACGATCTTCGAAAGACATGGCAGATGACTCCGCCAGAACCTCCCGCGTCGGTGACAGACCTCGCGATTCTAAAAGAGTATCGCGACAGGCTAAATATTCACTCGAAACTCATGCACGGGCCAATTGGGGAGACGGGGGTTACACCATTTCAGGCGCTAGGACATCTCGTCGCCCTGCGCGGCCGACTCCCGGAGAGCGCGCCGCTCGTTCGACTGACCGACACCTGGACAGCCGAAGAACACGCCAGGAAAAAGGCGCTCGTCGGGGAGGTGCAGAGTCTGCTTCGGGAGGCAGGGTGCCCCGTCCATCATCCTTTTTGGGGCGCTGGTCTCACTGTGCTCATGCCGTCGGATCATGACGAGATTCGTCAAATCCTTCACAGGGGCGGGACGACGCTCAAGCGGTTGATGGAATATCTCTCCGAGATGGCCCGATTGTACGGACTGACGAATTGCACAGTACAAGATGACGTCAGGCGTCTACTTGCCGTTGTCAGGGATCTTGTAGCGAGCCCCGAGCCAGATGGAGCGGGATTGCCGTTAACGGTTTGGGCGGAGCGCAAGGAGGATTTCCAGATACTACTGAGATCCCTCGAGCCTTTGGCTGCTCTTCACGCCAGGTTTGACGCGTTACTCAGAGATACGGCGTGGAAGGAGATGGTGAATGGCGACTTGACCGCGCTTCGCCATCACGGACGTCGGTTGTTTCGCGCACTTAACGGAGAATACCGAAGGGCTCGCCGACATGTTGGGGCTATCCTGAGAGAACCTGCAAAGTTGAGAAACGATGTCGCCATCGGGATTTTGGAGGCGATTGAACAGGTTCAAGGATATGAAGCGGCCCTTCAAGAACAGGGCGAATTGGCGAGAATCGTGTTCGGTGCAAATTGGCGAGGCACTGAGTCGGACTGGAGACTTCTGGTGGAGTGGACGACTTGGGCTCTGGCACTTTCGGATGACATCACGGCCGGGAAAAAACCGGATTGGATCGTACGCATGGCCGGGGCAAACGGCGGCAAAGCCGCGTGGCGGGAGCATGCCGACACCTTGACACGCCTTCTTGATGACTGGGAGCGGGCTCTGCAAGAATTGCAAATGAAACTTGCGTGGAGTGACCGAGTGAGATTTCCTGAAGGCACGGTCTTTGGTTCACAATCGTTCGCTGAACTTGCACAATGGATAGGAGAATGGGAAAGACAGATCAACACGCTGCCACTCCTCGTACGCGTCAATCAAATGGGTGAGCGTTTGCAAAACGAAGGGATGCTCGAACTATGCCCAGTGGCGCAACGGTGGGAACAGGCGAGTGATCATCTGGTACACGTCTTTGACCACGCCTGGTTTCAGTCTCTTGTTGAACGCGTGTATCGAGAGCTACCCCAGTTGCGCGATTTTGCTGGATCGGAACATAATCACGTGGTCTCTTACTATCAACAGCTCGATCACTGGCACATCAAGGTCAACCAAAAAGAGATCGCCGTCAAGCACTGGAAGGGCCTTCCGACACCCGGTGTCCAAGGGCAAGTTGGCGTGCTGCAGCATGAATTTCAGAAGATGAGACGGCATATGCCGATTCGCAAATTGTTGCGAGAATCGGGGCGCGCCATTCAGTCCATTAAGCCCGTCTTTATGATGAGCCCGATGTCTGTGGCCACTTATCTTGCACCGGACAGCGTTGAATTTGATGTGGTGATTTTCGACGAAGCCAGTCAGGTCCGTCCAGTGGACGCTTATGGGTCCATCCTGCGCGGAAGGCAGATCGCTGTTGTGGGCGATCGCCAGCAATTGCCGCCAAGCAATTTCTTTGACCAATTGGCCACGGACGATGAGGGCGAACCCGAGCATGTGGCGGCTGACATGGAGAGTATTTTGACTCTGTTATCTGGCCGGGGTGTGCCAGAGCGAATGCTGCGCTGGCACTACCGCAGTCGGCATGAGTCCTTGATTGCTGTATCGAATGCGGAATTCTATAGCAATCAACTCGTTGTCTTCCCCAGTCCGACGATCTCGAACGAACAAACGGGGCTTGTCTATCATTATCTTCCAGATACTGCGTATGATCGCGGCGGAAGTCGGGCCAATCGCAAAGAAGCGGCCGCAGTTGCACAGGCCGTGCTACGGCACGCCAAGGAGAATCCGGGGCTTTCTCTTGGCGTCGTCGCCTTCTCCGTCGCGCAGATGGATGCTATTCAGGCGGAACTGGAGATGTTGCGAAGGAAGAGTTCTGACACGGAGCATTTCTTCGCTGTAGGCGGCAGCAATTCATTTTTCGTGAAAAATTTGGAAAACGTACAAGGCGATGAACGAGACGTCATTTTCATCAGCGTCGGATATGGGAAAGACGCAAACGGCCATTTGACCATGAGTTTCGGTCCCCTCAACAACAGTGGCGGCGAACGAAGGCTTAACGTCATTATCTCGCGAGCCAGACTGCGCTGCGAGGTGTTTACCAACTTGCTTCCGGACGACATCGATCTCGGTAAGACGTCAGCCCGAGGGGTGCAGGCATTTAAGACGTTTTTGCAGTATGCGAAAGTTGGCAAGATGGCTATTCCTGTGCCATCCGGACGAGAGGCGGATTCACCGTTTGAAGAGGCTGTTCGAGATGCACTGATCCGTCGAGGGTACCGCGTAGAGCCGCAGGTGGGCTCGGGTGGTTTCTGGATCGATATGGCCGTTGTGGATCCCGATCAGCCGGGACGATATCTGCTCGGTATCGAATGCGATGGAGCGACGTATCATCGGGCGCGCTCCGCACGGGATCGCGACAGGTTACGGCAGCAGGTGCTGGAAGGACTCGGTTGGAAACTGTGTCGCATTTGGAGCACCGACTGGTTCCGTGATCCAGAGAGAGAGCTGCGGCGTGTCATAGAGACGATTGAAATAGAGAGGGCGGTTGGAAACGTACAGGAGGATACGCCTGATTCGGCGCCATTGGAAGTACATGACGGACCCGTGGGAACGGGGAACGAGACGCTGACAGATGACATGGATTCATCGGCGATGAGTAAGAGTCATCCCCAAATGGCAAACATAGCGGGAAACAAGCGTGAGACCGATCTTTCCTCGTCGGATACGGAGGGATCTTCGGCTTTAGCCTATAAGGCGGCAGAGTTGCATCTGTCACTACAGGGCCAAGAACTTCACGTCATACCACGCGCGCAACTTGCCGCATGGGTTCTGGAGGTTGTACGGGTGGAAAGTCCAGTGCACGTGGAAGAAGTGTATAGACGCGTGGCGAATGCAGCGGGTGTGAGACGAATTGGCGCCCGCATCCGAAGCGCTATGGATCTGGCAGTGCGCGTTGCGGCAAAGAGGGGGATTGTCCGTCGGGGGGATTTTCTGTGGATCGCCGATATGGTGGATCCCCCCATTCGCGATCGCAGCCAGGGCGCGGAGGTCAGTCGCAAGCTGGAGCACATCGCACCGGAAGAGATCTGTGCAGCTATTAAGTTGGTTCTTCTCAGCACACGGGGACTGGAGCCTGAGCAGTTGCCAAACACTGTGGCACGAAGCTTCGGAATACAGCGATTGGGTGAAGATTCGCGAGCGATCATTGAGGCGGTTATTGAAAGTATGATGGCGGAGAAGCAAGTTGCGATCAGCGGCCGTTACGCCATAGCGGTCGAATAAGCAACTCGGAGATGAGACATTTATAAGGTGCAATGATGCCTTGATTAGGGTATGCTGATCGTAAAAACAGGTCGTAGAAGATACTGTGGAGAAGGATGGGCGGCTCATGAACTCGGCCTTACTAAAACGCTTGTTCCGGTCGATATCTTCTGGAAGCGACGATGACATTCGCAAGGTCGCGCGTGTGATCATAGACGAGGAATCCAAGAAAGGGCATACGACCTTATCCAAAGAACTGGATACGATCCTGTCCTCTGCTTCTAATGCGCCTGCACATGCGCCGTCATCCCGTGTCGTTCCCATGATGGGCGCGGGACTCACCGAGTTTCCAAAGAGCAAACGATCACAGACGCCACTGGCCATGCACATTCCCTTTGAGAAACTGAAACATCATATGGTATTGGCCCCTGATACGGAGGCGCGATTCCAACGAATCGAAAAGGAGTTTGCGGCGCGGGAAAGGTTGGCAAAGTTCGGCTTTCAGCCACGTAGGAAAATTCTGTTGTATGGGCCTCCCGGATGCGGGAAAACGATGGGCGCAGAGCGTCTGGCGTGGAATACAGGGCTTCCGCTGATCAAGGTTCGTTTTGACGCCGTCGTATCCTCCTATCTTGGCGAAACGGCCGCAAACTTGCGTTCTATCTTCGACTCAGCGCAACAAACACCGTGTGTGTTGTTTGTGGATGAGGCAGATTCCTTGGCGCGCTCCCGCAGATCAGACCAAGAGCTGGGCGAGATCAAGCGAGTGGTGAATTCGTTCTTGCAATTGCTGGATGAATTCGATTCACCCGGCTTGTTCGTGGCCGCCACGAATCTGGATGATCAATTGGATGAGGCCATTTGGCGCCGATTTGACGAGATAGTTCAAGTGCTCAAACCGGGTAAGCTTGAGATCCGGGAACTGATACTACAGTCGTTGTCAGCCATCAAGTCTGAACTTCGCGATTGGGACAGCTTGTTGCAAGCTTCCGAGGGATTCTCTGCGGCGCAGGTCGTCAGGGCTTGCCAAGATGCGGCAAAAAATACTATTCTACAGGGAGGTGAGGTTGTGAGTCAGCAGGCATTGCTAGATTCGATGGCTGACCTGGCTCAACCCGGAAGGAGTTAGTCCATGCCGAACGGAGAGCAGTTTCCGCACATTCCCTTGGTATTGGTTCGCGATGCCCCTCCCCGCAAGCAAAAACCACATGATATTCTGAAACCTTGGAAGACGGAAGAGAATCTCAAAAACCGCGCGACCCATTACGGCAAAATTGATTCCTCGGTCAGAAGACTTCTGGAAGAAGACCGCTCTCTGAAGGAGGATCGGCTGGACACTGGCCTTCCAATCATTGAGAACCAGATTGCCTTGTTTCTTCAGATCGACGAACAGCGTCTCAAGATCGATGATCTCCGCAAGTACGATATCGAAGTCATAGCCGAGCTGGAAGATGGATTGATCATCGGCTGCTCATCGGATGTCACCCTGTCCTCATTGCGCAAGAAGATCGAGAAATTTCTCGGTGGTAGCCAAAATGATGTGGCCGGGCTATACCACCTTGATGAAGGATTCGGGTGGAGGCCCGAGCAGATCCTCTCGCCTGACCTTTGGAAGCGTTGGGGAGAAATCCTCGATGACGAGATCCTCGCGGTCGACATCGGAGTCGCCTGCTTGGGCACGGCTCCGCTTCCCAAGAAACCTCGTCCCGAAGCGAAACGGTCTGGGGAGCAGTTCAACAAGTCCCTTCAAAAATGGAAAGGGAAGTATGATGCCGCCTTGCAGTCATGGGATGAGCTTCAGTGGGAGCGGTCCAATCAGCTCCGGTCCTTCCTGTCCGCCTATGGATTCGAACCCATGGACGAGTTTCACGAGACTGCCACGGAAGATATCGCCCGATTGCCGGATAGTTTTACCTTTCGTGCAAAGATCAGCGGGAAATGCCTGCGCGATCTTGTCCTCAATTTCCCGTTTGTATTTGATGTTTCTTCTCTTGAACCGACCGAGATTTTGCCAACACAATCAGATGTTGAGGGTGACGGGAGAACCGAAAATGTCAACCTGCTTCCCCCGCGAGACGATGCCCCTTTTGTCTGTGTATTCGACAGTGGCATGCAGGAGGATCACCTGCTTCTGCAGCCTGCTGTCGACACGGACCGTTCCCGGAGTTGGATCGACAGTCCTTCAGATACGGCCGATTACGTGTCACCTGGCGGACATGGAACTCGGGTGGCTGGAGCGATCCTTTATCCGCATGAGGTCCCCTCCCGAGGGGAACAGCAGGCGGGTTGCTGGCTGCAGAACATCCGGGTGTTAGACGATCAGAACAGGATGCCGAACAGTCTATTCCCTCCCAAAATAATCCGCGACACGGTGAGTGATCTATACAATGGCGATACGAGAACCCGACTATATAATCATTCCATCGCGTCCACCGTTCCGTGCCGACTCCAGAAGATGAGCGCATGGGCGGCCGAGATCGACTACCAGTCCTGGCAACACGACGTGTTGTTTGTCCTGGCGGCAGGCAACGTGAATCGTTCTGGGTACGGACCGGCGATCAAAATTGGGATCTTGGATCATCTGGCGGCAGGGCGGGTTTATCCGGGATATCTGCTGGAAAATTCGTGCCGCGTAGCAAACCCATCGCAGAGTCTGCAGGCAGTCACTGTCGGTTCAATTGCGATAGACGAAGAGACTGGCCTATGGAACTCCTTTTCCAAGCGGGGCGAGCCTTCGTCTTTTTCGCGTACTGGCCCGGGGATTTGGAATGTGATCAAGCCCGAGGTCGTGGAATTTGGGGGCGATTGGGCCTTTGACAATGGTGATCCTCCAAGTTTGGTCTGCCGTCCGAATCTGGCGCCTCAACTTGTTCGATCCACGTTACATGGCGGACCATCCGTCGCCAGCGACGGATTGGGAACGTCTTTTGCCGCACCCAAAGTTGCCCATATACTTGCCGTCATTCAAAATACTTTTCCAGATGCATCGACACTGCTCTACCGCGCTCTCTTGATCCAGTCGGCCCGATGGCCCGAGTGGGCAGCCACTTGGGAACCGCATACTGTCATCCGACATATTGGATATGGTCTTCCCGATCAGCTTCGAGCCACCGAAAATGACTCTTTCAGGGCAACGTTCATTTCAGATCACAAGTTGATTTCGCCTAAACAAGTTCATCTTTTTGAGGTGAACATTCCGGATGAATTAAGACGTCCTGGGGACAGTTTCAACATTAGGGTCGAGATTACGTTGTCCTTTAAGGCACAACCAAGGCGAACCAGGCGTTCAAATCGCGGGTACCTGTCAACGTGGCTTGACTGGTCTACCAGCAAATTGGGCGAATCTTCTTCTTCATTCATGGAGCGGACGATCAGCATGGTAGAGGGAGAGCAGGAATCTGAAGTGTCAGGTGATGGGAGCGAAGTGGAAGCTGATTCGTCTATTGCTGGGACTGTGATTCAATGGACGATTCGGGAACGATCGAAGTGGGGCGGGGTTAAGGGTTTTACACGAAGCGCTGGAACCGTTCAAAAAGATTGGACGGTCATCCCCTCGAATCAACTGTCAATGAGGTTTTATTTCGCGGTAATCGGGCATCATGGTTGGGATCAGTCCGGGAACGATAAAGTTCCCTATGCGCTCGCCGTCTCTTTTGAGGCCGTTGACCAGGACGTAGAGATCTATCAGTCCATGGTGCAGGTCAATCAGCAGATCAGTCAACTGGAGTTGGAGACTCGGGAACCTTGACTTCCCGATCCGGATGGCAGATTAGACGCTGGCGCTGACGCGCCACCGTCTGCGGGAAGAAAATACGCCTGCGGCGATTTTCCGGGTTAGAGGAATTCTTCGAAACATGCAGAATCTCTACTGATGTAGCGGTAACGTGAGTTTTTGAGGAGTACGGAGTACGCATGGAGGATATGACAACTCAAGGCTACGCCGCCAGTTTTACGTCGGAGCGGCTCTTGCGGCGCGAGATAGAGACAGTGCTCCGGCTGCAAGCAACCGGACTGACTTGGACTGAAGTGCGAAAAGAGGTTCTGACGCGGAATTTGTTCCAAGCTCGCCGTACCAGTACGGCGCAGACGTATCTCACACTGGTCAGACGGCGGATTGCTTGGTTGGATGAACCCCTTCGGTCACTGTATCTGGAGGGTGCGCGCAGTGACGCGTTGGCAATCTTGCTCTACACTTTCTTGGCATCCTATCGGTTTCCTCGAGAGTTTGTGCTGGAAGAGTTGCGATATGGTCTTCAGATGGGCCGATCAGTCATCACAGAGGAACAGATCGCAGCGTTTCTGGATCGCAAGTGTGAGCAGCATGCAGAAGTGGCTCACTGGACAGCTACTTCGCGACAAAAAGTTGGTCAGGTGATGGTTCGCATTTTAAGGGAATGTGCGTTGGTTGAACCGACAGCACAGGGATGGCGTGTTCAGCCTCTGGCCATCAGCCATGAGCTGGACAACTACGTGAGACGGGAGTCGCGCTATCGCTACTTCTTATCCTTGATTTTGATCGAGTGAGGTCAGGACAACAAGGTAACAATACCAAGAGCAACAAGGACGCTGAGGGCAGCAGGACGGCGGCCACAGGGTTGCCAAGGAACAACAGAAGGGTTGCCTCGGGATGGCAGGCGTGCAGAAGGGAGGGACCGCGTATGGCTTCGGACCTGAGAGAGAAAATGGCCGTCCTTGAACGGATGATCCACGATGAAACCTTCCTGCAGCGGCATGGGCAAGGCAATGAACTGTCTTTCTTTGTGTTCGACTATGACCCGGCAGAGGAGCAACTCGTCCGGGATTTTGTTCGTCGCATCGTGAGACAGGCGCAGCAAAAGGTGGTCAATGTAAACCTATACCAATCTGTCTTGTTCCTCTTTGAATCGGAGGTTGGAATCGATACGCTGCTTCAACTGGAGGAGCAAGAGGGTATGCAGGCGCTGCGCGAAGCCATGATGCCGATGCTCGAATCGGATCGGCTCATGCGTTCGATTGCAGAGCAGGCGCAAGGAGCGGATGTGCTGCTTCTGACCGGCGTCGGGAGTTTATTCCCGCTGATGCGCTCGCACACGGTGTTGAATCGGCTGCACGAGTGGATCACCCGCACACCGGTGGTCCTGTTTTTTCCGGGCACGTACAACGGGCAAAAGCTGATGCTGTTCAACCTGCTGACCGATGACAACTATTATCGCGCATTTCGCATTACACCGTCGTAAGAGAGAGGGCCGATGAGGGGGAAGGGCATTGCTCAAGGATTTATTTGTCAAAGATATCGACCGGGATATCAATGGGGTCATCCAGGCTGGCCAACTCAGCGATTCACAGGTGGCGCAGGAACTCGACGAATACGTGGTGACAGAGGAACTGGCCGATCATCTCCTCGATCTGCTGCAGCACTACACGAACAGTTACCAAAAGCCGACCGACAAAATGGGGGTCTGGATCTCGGGATTCTTTGGTTCTGGCAAGTCTCACTTCCTGAAAATCCTCTCCTATCTTTTCGGGCAGCGAAGCGCGCTGGGAAAAGCGCCGATCGACTACTTTCGGGACAAGCCACTGACGCCTGAGCTCATGCGGTTGATCCAGGAGGTCGGTGCACAGCGGGCGGATGCATTGCTGTTCAATATCGAATCGAAGACGGCGGTCGGCAATCGGAATCAACGGCAGAGCGTCGTGGAGGTGTTCTTGCGCGTCTTTAACGAGAGCCTCGGCTACTCCGATACACTGTGGATTGCAGAGATTGAACACATTTTGGCGCGCGAGGAGAAGTTGACGGAGTTCGTGGACGCCGTCCTGCGCATCACCGGCAAGGAGTGGTCGAGCGTTCGCGACACGCTGGCGCTCAAACAGGGGCCATTTGTGCAGGCCCTGCTGGAAGTCGGGTATGACGAGCGGTCCGCCCAGTCGTTTTTCAAGACGATGCAGCAAACATTTGAAGTGTCGCCAGAAAACTTCGCCAAGCGCATGGCGGAACACTGCCGCCAACAGGGGCCGGAATATCGCCTCCTGTTTTTGGTGGATGAGATCGGACAGTACATCGGCGACGATCGCAAGCTGATGCTGAACCTTCAGACGGTGGTCGAGGATTTGGGGACCCATGGACAGGGTCAGGTCTGGGTGATGGTGACGTCCCAGGAGAGCATCGATACGGTGACCGCCGTGCGGGACTACGACTTCTCCAAGATCCAGGGCCGCTTTCGTACGCGCGTCAACCTGTCGAGCACGAACACGGACGATGTGATCAAGTGGCGCATCCTGCAGAAAACAGATGACGCGACCGCCCGGCTGCGGGTGCTCTTCGATCAGCAGGAGCAGTCGCTGCGCAATATGCTCTCGTTTGACACTCTTGCGATGAAGGCGGGATTTCCCACTTCTGAAGAGTTTGCCGCATCCTATCCGTTTCAGCCCTACCAGTTTGAACTATTGCAAAAAGTGTTTGAAAAGGTGCGTAAACAGGGTGAGGCGGGCAAGAGCCTTTCGCATGGGGAACGTTCCTTGCTCAATGCCTTTCAAGAGGCTCTTCAGCAACTGGACCGAGCGCGCGGTGTCGGAGCGCTTTCGACTTTCGCGCAATTTTACGATACGATCGAGACCTTTCTCGACGGCCCGGTCAAGAGCACGGTGCGGCGAGCGGCGAACCGATCGGAACTCAGCGCCATGGATGTCCAGGTGCTCAAAGCGCTCTATCTGATCAAGAACCTGTCGGAGATGCCAGCCACGGTGGGCAACGTCACGACGCTCATGATCGACAGCATGGACGCCGTTCGGCGGGATCTCGAAAAGCAGGTTCACGAATCTCTTGATCGTTTGGTGTTGTATCATCTTATTGCACAAAATGCGGATGCGACCTTCACATTTCTGAGCGATGAAGAACAGGAGATTAACCGGGAGATCGCGTCTATTCGGATCGATCCAGTGCAATTGGCGACCAAACTCGGGCAAATGTTCTTTAGCGACGTCTGCCCACCCAAGTACAAGGCAGAAGGCGGTCGGGACTTCGATTTCAGTAAGCGCTTTGATTCGTACACCCACGGTGTGCCGAGTCACGCGCTCACTCTGCATGTTGTGCTGGAAGCGTCACCCGATCACGCGCAACTCCTATCGATCCCCACGGGAATGCTCGTGATGGCCTTGCCGATCGAGCATACCGGCTATCGCGATGCAATGGAACAGAGCCTGAAGATCGCGCAGTACATACGCAAGGATCTCACGACACTTTCCGAGAGCCAAAGACGTATTGTGTTGGCCAAGCGCGATGAGATTGTGAGTTTTGAAAACAGGGCGCGCACACTTCTGAAAGCTGCCTGTCAGGACGCCACTTTTTACGTGCTGGGGCAGGGGGAAACGTACAACGGCGAGGCGGAGAGTCAGATTAACCGGGCTATGGCCAAATTGGTGGCCAATACATACACCCATCTGAGTTATATCGACACTCCGGTAGATATGAACAATGAAGGAAAGAAGATCGCGGCGCTGGCGCTGTTTGGCGCCGAAGGGTCCACCACGGACGCACGCAGGAACGAGTTGGCGCTCCAGGCGATGGCTCGGTATCTGGAGGAACGGCAACGGCAGCAGGTTCCGGTCACGGTTGATGATCTGATTACTCATTATACCGCTCCGCCATACGGGTGGATGGATCGGGACACGGTGGGACTTGTCGCTGTTCTGCTCCACGATGGACAGCTGAAGCTGACCCACATGGGTAAGCCCCTGATGGCGGATGACGTTAAATTTGCAGATAAGGTTCTTAAGGCGGTGGAACGCAAGCAAGTGGTCGTTAAGCTGTTGCGCGAGGTGCCGGCTGAGGTCCAGAGCCGGGTGCGGCGCGTGCTGCTGGAACACTTTGAGCAGGCGCCCGCCGCGTATGATTCGTACGAAGCGCTGGCGCAGTTCATTCGAGCGCAGGTTGAGGATCGGATTGCCGAACCACTTCGACGCGTGAGGGATCGGCAGACGCGTCCGCTGCATGACCCATCCTTTCCGTATCCGGGGGCGATTCAGGCGCAGCGGCTGCAGGGCCAGGTGAACGGCCTCCTGGCGCCGCATGACGCGGAATCCTTCGTGCAAACATTTCTGGCGGCGGAGGCTGATTTGGAAGATTGGATGACCCAAATTCGGCAGTTGGACAGTTTTTTCTCCAGGTCTCCCATCGAACAGTTCGACCGGGCGGTATCCTTTTTGCTGGAGCATCGTTCGGATTGGGCGTTTGTGACCGACCGGTCCGAGATCATGGCCAAAAAGGGACAGATCGAATCCATTCTGCGAAGCGAGAGCCCATACAGGCGAATTCCGGAATTGCCCGGACTCATTCATGAGTTGGGGAGTGCATTTGCGTCCGTGCTCGAAGAGAAACGGGCACAGTTTCGACCGAAAATAGAGGAAGCACGGGCTACGGTCGCGCAATTGGGTGGTTTATATCCAGGGCATCTGGACATTCAGGGAATCGTGGCAGTCGAGCAGTCGCGCATTGAGGAATATGTCCGCCACATGGAGGCGGAGACCCGGCTCTCGTCTGTGGGAAGTTACGTTCAGGAAGCCGAGCATCGGGTGGATTTCCTTCGCGCGGAGATTCGTAAAGCCATGGCGCCGACCGACGGGGTGAATCCACCGTCACCAAAGTCATCGGGTGAAGATCAGGGGCCTGTGACTGGTAAGCCGGAAAGTGACACGTTGTCGCGACGACGTGAACGAGTTACCACATGGACCGAACTCTCGGAACGGGTGTTGCCCAGCGGCGAACTGCGCATCGAGTCGCAAGGGCAAATCGACTCGTATCTCGACATGGTCAAGCGCGAGTTGGGAAGCATGCTGCAGGACCATGTGGTCATTATTCGACGGTAATAGAAGGGAAACGGGAGACTATGACGATGAATAAGACAGCGATTCGCAACTTTGCCACGAAGGCCCGCCGAGATCTGATGGAGCAGGTGGCCCTGCGCGCCAGGGAACTCGGCGTGACCGTCCATGGTTGCGGAGGCATCGAGATCGGTCCGGACTACGTCGTCATCGGCGGTGTCCGCTATCCTGCGGCTTACAGGCAGTCGCATGAACGCCTTTGTGCGCAGTGGAAGGCGAAAGGATTTGCACAGCTCATCGAGGAAGTCGCCTACACCTGGTTCAATCGCATGGTCGCGATCCGCTACATGGAGATCCACGACTACCTGCCATCCCATCTGCGCGTGCTCTCCAGCGCGCAGACGGGCGGACTGGAACCGCAACTCCTGACGCAGTACCGAGATGCGACATTTTCGATGGATATCCCTTATGTCGAGCAAGCGGTCTTGCGGGGGGATCGAGAAGTGGCGTATCGCCATCTGCTCGTGCGCCAGTGTGATGAGTTGCACCGCATCATGCCCTTTCTCTTTGAGCCTATTGCGGATTATACGGAACTGCTGCTGCCGATGCGTTTGCTCCACGCCGATTCCGTCATCCAGCGCCTGGTGCGCGAGATCCCGGAGGAAGACTTCGCGGAGGTTGAGATCATCGGGTGGATGTATCAGTTTTATATCGCAGAGCGAAAAGATGAGATCTTTGCGGCTCTCACCAAGGGTCGCAAGATTGCCAAGGAGGATATCGCACCGGCGACCCAGATGTTCACCCCGGCGTGGATCGTGCAGTATATGGTGCAGAATTCCGTCGGACGGCTATGGATGGAATCACAACATCGCGCACAGATGTCGGTCCCTGCGCAATGGTCATACTACGTGACGTCGGCGCCACAGACTGATCAGGTTCGTGAACAATTGGCATCGAGCCGCCTCCCCATCACGCGGCCCGAGGATATTCGCGTACTCGATCCCGCATGTGGTTCCGGTCATATTCTGGTGTACGCCTATGACCTGCTTTTTGGGCTCTATGAACAATTGGGCTACGAGAATCAGGAAATCCCGTATCTGATCCTGGATCACAATCTGTTCGGGCTGGACATTGACGCACGAGCGGCGCAACTCGCGGCGTTTGCGCTGATGATGAAGGCGCGCGCCACGACTCGGCGGGTGTTTGCGCATCCACCGAAGGTGCGAGTCTATAGCGTCGTTTCATTGGACGAGGTTCGTGCAGAACACATCATCCGTGCTGTCGGGCAGGATGATGACGCCATGCGCCAACTCTTGTCGACGCTTTTTGAACACTACTCCGATGTGAAAAACCTCGGTTCACTCATTGCGCCCAGTGCCAGGGATCTGACGGGTCTTGGCAAACGGATCGCCCGTCTGCGGGAAGAGGGGCAGTCGGACATAGTGGACGGGCTCCGGCCGGACGAATTGGTGTGGCTGGAGACGTTTTTTACGGTGAATCAAATATTGAGTGAGCAGTACAGCGTCGTCATTACCAATCCGCCGTATATGGGCAGCAAGGGTATGAACGATTCCCTTGGTAGTTTGTTGAAGAAGTTCTTCCCTAATACAAAGGGGGACCTATTTGCTGCTTTCATGCAGAGAATGGAAGGCTTAGTCAGCGTTGGGGGTTATCATGTTTCTGTTACCATGCAGTCATGGATGTTCCTATCCTCGTATGAAAAATATAGACTGCATTTGCTAAACGCATTTTCGATAATCTCACTTGTTCATATGGCCAACAACGTGATGGGTATCGCCTTTCAGACTGCTGCGACGATTATGCAAAAAGGGATTTTGGGTTTTCGGGGCACGTACCAGTATGTACAGCAAAGCGATCTTGTAGACGATAGGCCTGTGCAGTTTCCGATTAGAAGTGAGCGATTTGCGCGAGTTAGTTCGGAACAATTTAAGGACATTCCCGGATCGCCGATCGCCTACTGGGCCTCAGACCGCGTGAGGGAGATCTTCCGGGAGAATCCCAAGTTGGGCGAGATTGCGCAACCGCGGCAAGGGCTCGCGACGGCGGATAACGACCGATTCCTCAGACTGTGGCATGAGGTGAGCGTGAGCCGGATTGGGTTTGATCTCGCGTCAAGGGAAGAAGCCATGCAAAGCGGATGCAAGTGGTTCCCGTTGAACAAGGGCGGCGAGTTTCGTAAATGGTACGGGAACCAGGACTATGTGGTGAACTGGGAGAACGATGGAGAGGAAATACGCAATTTTACCGATGGTGGATCAAAGGTAAAGTCCCGGCCGCAGAATCTTGACTACTACTTCCGCGAGGGGATCACTTGGACGGATATCAGTTCGTCCAAGTTTGGTGTACGGTATTCCCCTGCGGGGTTTATATCCGACCATAAAGGGAGTTGTGTATTTCCTCCCGCCAGTTATACGTGGTATTTGACTGGATATTTGTGCAGTTCCGTTTGTGAGGAGTTCATTTCATATCTGAACCCTACAATTTCTCTTCAAGTTGGGAATATTGCCTCACTACCTGTTGTTACGGTGGACATGCGACGGAAAATGTCCATAGACCAACTTGTGCGCACCTGCGTACAGATCAGCCGGGATGACTGGGATTCCTTTGAAACCTCGTGGAACTTCAGGGTCCATCCCCTGCTTGCCCCTTCCGGGGCCACGGGTCTGTCGGATGCATATCGCGCATGGGAAGCTCTCGCAGAGGATCGCTTCCACCAACTCCGCGATCACGAGACAGCCATCAACCACGCCTTTGCGGAGATCTACGGTCTTGAAGCGAAGCCCGTCGCTGACGAAGACATCACGATCAGCCGTGCGGACCGATCACGCGATGCCAAATCGTTTCTATCTTATTTTGTGGGTTGCGTGATGGGCCGTTACTCGTTGGATCACCCGGGACTCGCCTATGCGGGTGGACAGTGGGATGCCTCACGCTACCAGCGCTTCCTCCCCGATGCAGACGCTATCATCCCCCTGACGGACGACGAGTACTTCGAGGATGATATGGTCCTTCGTCTACAGAGTTTCCTCCGCGTATTGTACGGCGCAGACACCCTGCAGGAGAATCTGCGCTGGCTCGCCGATGCCATCGGCGGCGCAAAAGAAGGCGAACAGCCGGGCGATCGCATTCGGCGTTACTTCTGCGATGAGTTTTACAAGGATCATCTGAAAACCTACCGCAAGCGGCCGATCTACTGGCTGTTTGACTCGGGAAAGAAAAAGGGGTTTCGCGCTCTCATCTACCTCCATCGCTACGATACGGAAATGGTGGCGCGGGTGCGCCTGCAGTACGTCCAGGTCCTGCAGCGGCAATACGCGCAGGAGGTTGCGCTGCTCAATCAGCGGCTGCAGCAAGGGCAACTGAGCGGCCCCGAGAGGACTGTCGCGAACCGACGCCTTGCTGAACTGGAGGATCGCCAGGCGGAACTGGCGGGCTACGATCAGCGCCTGGCGGGTCTGGCAAGCGATCGTATGGCCATTGACCTGGATGACGGCGTGATGGTCAACTATGCCAAATTCGCGGACGTGCTGGCGCCGCTGAAATAGGGGATGCAAATGGACGCACTCGACTTGCTCAAACAGCGTTTTTCAGCGCCCACGCTCCATCGTCGGCTCGTGTTTTGGCACGATCCGGAGGGGGAGCGCGATATCCAAGAACTGCATCTCGCGCTGGAGCCTCTGGGTGTGCGCGTGTGGGAGTGGACGACGGACAACGCATTTCGCACGAAGGTGCAACTGGAGGTCACCGATCCTGATACGCCGTATCTCCTTTATGCGCGGTTTGCGCGACCTTCCATCGCGGAGGATTGGCTATTGGACCTGCGCCTTTATGGCGAGGAATTTGTGGCCGACGAGATGGCACTGCTCATGGACCGGCTGCGCGTGTCGCAGAGTGCCATCCGTCCGCAGTTCCCGGCGCCAACTGATTACAAGTTAGTTGCTCCGCCGTCTGAGCTGCGTTCGGTCCGTTCATGGCTCCAGACGCATCGCGCTTTTTTTCGCAGTCAGGAACGCGTGCGCAAGGTAGAGCGCCTCTTGCCCGAACATCCACGCGAGGATCAATTGGTCTTGGCCGTATTGGCCGTCGCCATTGGCGTCGATGTGCCGGATTTGAACGCCGCCGTACGCCGTGTGCTGTCTCTTGGACTCGATGAATCGCAGCATCCGGTGTATCCAAACTTGGTCAAATGGGGTCTCGAGGATGACTTTTGGCACCAGGCGCAGAGCGCATTTGGAATGGCGGGCGAAATGAGGAACTTGCAGACGTTTTTTGATGTGCTGGCGGCGAGCCACCTGGCGCAAGGGCTTGACGTTGCCTTGCCGACTGCATGGGCGATCCCTTCTTCGAGTATTCCGAACACCTGCCGCATTTTTCTAGATGACGCCCTGCGCAGCGCCGACTCGTTCGCTTTTGTCGATCATCTGGCCAGCTTTTCAGCGCGAGTTGGACTCCAGGCGTGGCTGTGCGATCAGCCCTATGAGGCCTACGCGCGCTGCGATACGGTGCCAGAGACGCATCAGTTGCTGCTGGCGCATGTCTGCCAGGAACTGACGCACGAGACCGCAAACCCCAAGCGCATCCGTCCTCTGCTGACAGCACGCCAGACCACGCACGGGTACGGCGCGTTCGCTCGTGCCTACGAGGCGCTGGGCCAGGCGTTGTCGCTGCAGGAGGAAAAGGTTCTCTTCGCACAGGCGAGCCCGCCAACGGAAAAGACGGATTGGATCGAAGGATATGTGAATCGGTGGTTTCGGGTCGACCAGTGCTATCGCAAATTCTCCGCTGCACTTGATGAACTGCATCAACCGGATTGGCTGATGGCGCTGAAGGAAGAGTGGGATCGGTGGTATACGAACACCTTTTTGCTGACGGTTGGGGAATGGACCGATCGCGTGCTCGATGAGGGTTCATCGAAGGAATGGACCACGATGGGTGTGCTGCAACAACGCGCATTTTTCAGCAAAGTCATTTCCGAACACCTGTCTCGCGAGCGCGTGTTTGTCATTATTTCCGATGCGCTCCGCTATGAGGCAGGCCAGGAACTCGCCGATGTGCTGCGCAAACGGATCAATGCGCAGGTGGATGTGCAGCCGATGCAGGCATCGCTTCCGACGTACACGAAACTGGGTATGGCGAGTCTTTTGCCCGGCGGCACTTTTAGCTTTGGAGAACATGGGGCGGTCTTGCGTGACGGCATGCGCACGGATGGGGTGGAGGCGCGGGAGCAGATCCTGTCTCATCACGTCGAGGGCGCTCGCGCTGTGAAATGGACGGATTTTCAGTCCTTGCCGGTGCAAGACGGTGAAGAACTCATTAAGGGCAAACGCCTGGTGTATGTGTACCATGACGTGATTGATGCAACGGGCGATCAGGCGAAATCAGAAACCCGCACGTTTTTGGCCGTACACCAAGCCATTGAAGAATTGGCGTTTGCGGTGGATAAATTCGTGCGCTCCTATCGGGCGGTGCGGATTGTGATTACGGCCGATCATGGATTCCTCTATCAGCCCGGAGCGGTGGAAGCCTGGGCCAAACCCACCCCGGTGGAGGGCGACATCTACGACGGCAATCGGCGATTTGCCATCGGTCGTTCTCTCACGACGCCGCCTGGCACGCGCGCGGTGTCGCTTCGATACCTGGGCCCCGATGCGGACGCCGTCGTTGCGACAGGCATTCATCGACTGACGGTGCGCGGCGGCGGCCAGCGGTATGTGCATGGCGGGGCGATGCCACAAGAAGCGATCGTGCCGGTCATCACGTATCGACAGATTCGCGGTCAAGCGAAAGTGTCCGAGCACACTCGCGTGGAGGTCGTGCTGGCCAATCGCAGTCGACTTGTGACATCCTATTCGTTTACCGCTGTCTTCTTTCAGGAGCAAAAGGTGAGCCCGTCGCACTTGCCTCGCCATCTGCGCATGGCGCTCTATCTGGACGAAACACGTATTTCGACCGAAGCGACGCGCGCGTTTGATTCGAAGGCGGAGGTGCAACAGCGTCAAACGGACGTGTTGTTTCACTTATTTGAACGCGACTATCCGATGGGCGCCAGGAGCGTCCTGCGTCTGGAGGACGTTTCCGGATCTGACACGGTGCTTTACAGCGAATACGACGTGGAACTGCGGATCGTGGCGCTTGAGCCGAGGGAGGGTCGATGATGCTGCAGGAGGGCGATCTCGTACGCGGAACGCATTGGCCGGAGACGGTGGAGATCAAGCGCTGCGTACCCATCGGCGACACGATGGTCCAGGTGGAGGCGCTCGGTCGCACGACCCGCACGTATTATGAGCACCTGCTCGAGACGTACCAACTGGATCTGCTCGAGCATCTCGGGGCGTCGCAGGAGACGGCCCAACTGGACGGTGCGGTGTATGGCCGCATTCTTCAGTACCGGGCGCTCGACTGTGAGCGACGGTTTTCGCACGTCCGCGCGCTTGGCAATCAAAGCGTCTTGCCCCTGCCGCACCAGATTGCGGCCGTCTATAACCGCATGCTCCAGGCGCCACAAGTGCGTTTTTTGCTCGCCGACGACCCTGGAGCCGGCAAAACGATCATGGCAGGGATGCTCATTCGCGAACTGCAGGCGCGAGCGAGCGCCGATCGCATCCTCATTTTGGTGCCGCCGCTTGTTGTCCCCCAGTGGCAGGAAGAACTACGGTCCAAATTCGATGTCGAATTTCGCATCATTACGCGCCTGAGCCTGAAGGAATCGGGCGGTCGCAATCCATTTATGGAACACGCCTGTTGCCTAACTTCGCTGTACTGGGCAGCGCGAGATGACGTCAAGGCATTGATCGCGGAGGCTGATTTTGAACTCGTTATCGCGGATGAGGCGCACAAGATGGCTGCCTACACGGAGGGTGTCAAACGACGCAAGGTCCGACGTACACGACTGTATCAACTCGGGGAGACCGTCTTTCGGCATGCACCGCATCGTCTCTTGTTGACGGCGACGCCGCATAAGGGAGATCCGGAGAATTTCCGGCATCTGCTGAGGCTTCTCGAACCCGACGTATTTTCCCGCGTGGAGAAGGCAGAACGATCCCGCGCGTCGGGGAAGCAGGAAGAGGCGGAACTGCTGCGCGACCGCGCCAATCCCTATGTCATCCGGAGACTGAAGGAGGGCATGGTGCAGTTTGACGGAACGCCGCTGTTTCCGCCGCGCACCACGATGACCTTGGAGTTTGACCTATCCCCGGATGAACTGGCGCTGTACGAAGCGGTGACGGACTATGTGCAGCACCATTTCAACCGCGCGACCCAGCGCGGGCAAACCGGAACGGCCTTCGCCATGATGCTGCTGCAGCGGCGTCTGAGTTCCTCGATCGAGGCGATTCACCAATCGCTCGTCAGGCGCTGTAATCGTCTACGACAATTGTGGGAGCAGTTGATGTCGCAGGCTGAGAGGGTGGACGATCAGGAGCCAGTGGACGCCGCTTTCGATGAGGACGTGGACATTGACATGGACGAGGCTCCGCTAGCGGAGCAGGAGCAGTGGGAAGAGCAGGTCGAGAAAGAAGCGGATGCGATTGATCCGGATGAACTTCGCCTGGAGATTGAGGAGCTGGAACGACTGCTCGTGCAAAGCGGGTACTTGCGTCAGGGCGGATACGAACGCAAGTTTACGGAGCTTGAGCGCACCCTATTTGGTCTGGACGGGTTACTCACAAAAGGAGAAAAGATCCTGATCTTCACTGAGTCCACCGACACCTTGCGCAGTCTGCAAGAACGATTGCAAGATCGCGTGGCGGGGATTGCGCGCATTACGGGTTCCCTGTCAATGGACGAACGTCAGCGGCAGGTGGAACTGTTTCGCGAAGAGTATCCCATCATGCTCGCCACGGACGCTGGCGGCGAATCGATCAACCTGCAATTTTGCAATCAGATGGTGAACTACGATATCCCTTGGAATCCCAATAAACTCGAGCAGCGCATGGGCCGCATTCACCGTATTGGCCAGCGCAACGAAGTGTTTGTCTTCAACTTGGTGGCCGGAAATACGCGGGAAGGCAGTGTGATGCGGGCACTCCTCATCAAGATGGAGCAAATGCGTCGCGATCTGGGACAGGATCTCGTGTACGACTTCATCGGGGATGTGCTGGAAGATCGCATCGGATCGCTCGCGGACATCATGCAAGAGAGCATCTTGGAGCGGCAACACCTGGATGATCTGATTGCAGGGATGGAGCGCACGTTATCTGACGAGCATCAGCGGTTGCTGGAGACGGCAGAGCGTGAGCGCATGGAACGCGATCTGATTGACTTGCCGGGTATGCGCCGCGAGCAGGCCTTTCTTGCCTTACGGCGCATCCCGGCGTCGGCCTGTTTGGGGTTCACGAAGTCCGTCCTGTTGGCCCGGCGTATCTCGCTAGTCGATACGGGATACGGATTTCGCGTGGAACGGTTGCCCAAGGCGATCCGCGATTTTGCCCAGAAGCATGTGCAGCCAAACTACGGATGGGCCAATCCTATCCGTGCAGAGATGGAGACGGACGGTGTGCCGTTTGGCGTCGATCATCCGCTCTGTCAGTTGGCCATGGCGCTGACGGCGGAAGAGGCTGAGCGAACGCCGAATCAGCGTATGGCACTCTACTATCCGACGCCAGAACCGCTCGATGTGGAAGTGTACGAGATGAGCGTGGTGGATGGAACGGGGCGAGAGCTGTCGCGTGAGTGGATCACCGCGGCGCGGCGTGAGAGCGGGCAAGTGATTACGCTTGACAGTCAGTGGATATGGTCGTGCGCGTGGGATCGCGTCGCAGGAACTGAGTCGGGGAGATCGGGCGAGACGTTGCAGTTGGGGCCGCTTCAGATGGAGGCGCCTCGGCTAGAGACGCTCCAACTGGATGCGCTCCGGATTGCTCAGCGCAGGGTCTATGAACTGCGGGGTTTGCGAGAGGAACAGTTGAACAAGAAGAGTCAGTTTCTGCACCGGGCATTTGATGCACAGTACGACCAGGCCGCCAGGCGACTGGAAGAGTATCACCGGACCAACGTGGACAACCGCAACAGTGCTCTCATCAACCAGGTGAACGGGCAACTCCTGGAGATTGAAGAGAAGCGCGGTGGCCGCTTGACCGAGGTGGAGCGCGAGCGCAGTGTGCAGTTGCGACCGCTTAGGCGGCTGGTGCAGTTGCGGTTGCTGCCTGACGGATCTCAGGAGCCGCGGGTGATTCCGGCGGATTATGCGGATGCGTGGGAGCGGCGGGAGCATCTGGAGGGGCGCGTGTATGTGCGGGTGCTGGACGCGTTCGGACCAGCGGACTTGTACAGTGAGACGGCGGAGGGGAAGGGGCGGTTTTGGCGGTGGCGGGGCGGGAGGCTCGAAGTTGTGGATCGGTAATTCCGTAGTTGGCGGTTGGGTATGTGATAGGAGGATGATGGGCCCTGAATGCGTCGTTGCCAAGTGATGAAGACGTGATTCGAATCTTGCTCCAAATCATCGAGTCCTCCATCTTTGATCTATTTGAGCACCAGTCTGACTTGTTGTGTCGGACGACGGAAATGGACCCGACAGAGTGGAACCTCGGGCATCACTATGCGCATGAACTGGTCCGATACCTACCGTGGTTGGACCATGACATCGATGTGGTCAAAAGAAACTACGGCAACAAGAGACCCGATATCATCTTTCATAAGAGGGGAACGAATGCCCTCAATTTCCTTGTCGTCGAAATGAAACGGGTCGAGGGCGACAAGGAGTCTGATCTGGAGAAGATCCAAGATGATTGGATGCAGCCCCCACTGTCTTATCGGTACGGGGCCTACGTAAATATTTGGGCAAGGAACGCATACAAGGCGGTGCTCTTTTCTCAGAGCGGAACTGAACGCAGAATTTCCTCTGCCAGGGAGCCTCGCCTCGCACGGCTAGCCCCGGTGGCTCCATACGACGCACCTTCTCAAAAATCTCGTCGAGTTGCGAGGGACTATAGGTTTTCGGGAGAATCGCCTGACGACATGACCAATCTGCTGACCAAGGTTGTGTCTGCGTATCGGGACCCTTGAGGAGGGCAATGGGGCCGATGTGGGAGACGCGGCCGTCTTTGCACCATACGATCCAGGAAGCCAAGACTCTTAACGGGGTGAAGCATATGATCGAATCCATTGAACTCAAGCAGACGGCAACCTACGGCTCAGTTCCTCAAAACCTCTCCAGTCTGGCAAAGTTCAACTTTATTTTCGGCGGGAATGGAACGGGTAAGACGACGATCTCAAGAGTGATCGCTGATGATTCTCGTTTTCCGGCCTGTGGCATCACATGGAAGGATGGGGTAAGGTGCGAGACTCTCGTCTACAACCGGGACTTTGTCGAAAGGAATTTCAACCAGTCTCCAGAGCTCAAGGGGATATTCACACTGGGTGAGAATCGAGTGGAGACGATGGAAAAAATCGCAACCCTCACCGATGAACTTGAGAAGACCAAGGCGGAGATTCGAAATCTGTCTGCCACCTTACGCGGTGAGGATGGCAAAGGGGGAAAAAAGCATGATCTGACGGCCAATGAGGAAAGTGTGACGGATATTTGCTGGCCGAAGAAGCAGCAGTACGATAAATATTTTACAAAGGCATTTGAAGGATGTCGAGGAAGTAAGAAAGACTTTAGGGAGCGCGTACTGCAGGAACTCCGCGTCAACTCCGCTGCTTTGGAAACTTTTGAGTCGTTGAGCAAGCGCGCCGATGCTCTTTTCAAGGACGAGCTTGTCGAGTTGGGTGAGGTACCGAATCTTGATGTCACTGCAATCGTGAATCATGAACGAAATCCCATACTTGGAAAACGGATTATCGGGAAACAGGATGTTGACATCGCGGGCATGATCGAGAAATTAGGCAACAGCGACTGGGTTCAAGCGGGTCGTTCATTTTACGATCGGAATGACCTGTATTGCCCTTTTTGCCAGCAACGAACCACGGAAGCCTTTCGTTCTAGCTTGGAAGAGTTTTTTGATGAGTCTTTTTTGCGCGATATCAAGGAAATTAAGACCCTTGAAGCCCACTACAGGTCAGGTGCGGAAGGTCTTCGTAAGATACTTGACGGGATTGAAGCGGCACGCCCCAGATACCTTGACATGAACAAACTGGCGGGAATTCGGGCCGTTTTGGAAGCTCGGGTTTCCGCAAATCTACAGCTAATCAAAGCCAAGAGAGAACAACCGAGCACGAGTGTCGAACTCGATGCGGTGGAAGATGTCCTTTCGTCTATAGCTGAAGTGATTGATGCCGCCAACCGCGAAATCGAGAACCACAATGCCTTGGCGCGCAATGCGGCACACGAGCGCAGGCTGCTGACGGACCAAATCTGGAGATTTATCGTGGAGGAGTTAAAACCGGAACTGCTGCCTAAGCTCGAGCAAAGGAGCAACATTCAAAAGGCGATTGATTCTCTCGAAGACCAGCTGCATAGGAAGGCTCAGGAACAGGCTGGAAAGGAAAGTGATATCCGCATGCTGCAACGAGACATAACAAGTGTTCGACCCACCATCGATGGAATCAATGGATACCTGAGAGCCTATGGATTCCGGGGATTCTTGCTGGACGCGACCGAAGATGGCACGCGGTATAGGCTGGTTCGACCGGATGGAACAAATGCCATGGAGACGCTCAGCGAGAGAGAAAGGACCCTTCTGACTTTTCTTTATTTCTATCATTCGCTTCATGGCAGCCTGTCCGAGGCAGGGGCAATCGGGGATCGCGTGGTGGTATTTGATGACCCTGTTTCCAGCCTGGACAGCGATGTTTTGTTCCTTGTGGTGGGGATGATTCGTCAGCTGTTCCAGAATATTCGCGCAGGCTCCGGATTCATAAAGCAGTTGTTTGTCATGACGCACAATGTGTATTTTCACAAGGAAATCACGTACAAACCGGAAGAGTATTTTGGTGCTGGTGTTACGTTTTGGGTTGTGAGGAAGCGAGATTTAGACTCGATGCTCGATGGGTATGGCAAGTCCAACCCGATCACGACCTCCTATCATTTACTCTGGAGGGAAATTGGCAGACGGGATCGTTCCAACCTGACGCTTCAAAACGTGATGAGGCGTGTACTGGAGCAGTACTTTAAGATACTGGGTGGAATGAAACTCGAAGAAATAGCGAACAAGTTTGCGGGTCGTGAGCAAATCGTGTGCAGGTCGCTGCTATCTTGGATGAATGATGGATCACACGCCGTAATCGATGACCTGTACGTGACGATGGACGATGCCACGGTCGATCTCTATCTCCATGTATTTAAACAGATATTTTATAGATTGGAGCACGGGGCTCACTACGATATGATGATGGCCCAGTCGACACCGTCTTCTGTCCAGGAGGCATCCGTTTAAGAGCGAGACGGCATGCTCGTTACACTGGGCAGTTCGCGAATCTGGTTCCCTTGGTGTTAACAACACTCTGAATATTGAGGTGAGACGATGCCACTTTCATACAAGACGGGAAAGTTGCTTTGGGGCAGATCCTGGAACCGATGCGCTTTCTGCAAAAGGGAATTGCACAGTAGCTCTGATGAGACGGCCGGTGCGTTCATCATCGGGGATGAATGTCACATTGCTTCAGAGAGCATCAGAGGTCCTAGATTCACTGTGGGATACCCGAGAGTATGCTGGATACATTCGCCAATCTCATTTTGCTGTGTCGCGTGCATCACAAAATGGTTGACGACTTGGAGAACGAGTTTACAGCCGACGCGCTTAGTCGAATGAAAGATGATCATGAAGGCTCGGTTCGAAAACGTTTGAGCGACGAGGCAACGAAGAGCCAATCTGTCCGTATCAAAAGAATCAAGGGAAACATCCCTGCTATTCTGCTTAGATCGAGAACACCAGGCGCGGCATATGCCGAATTACAGATTTGGGACGTAAGGCACTGCAGCAACGTGATTCCCCGTTTGATTTGGCGTTCTTGGAGCAGTTTGACGAGTTTCGCGAGTTTCGTTA
>JAJYTO010000025.1 GCA_021793015.1 Bacillota bacterium | reverse complement strand
GGATATCATCGGCACTGGCTCCATGAAGTATATGAGAGAACTGAAGGCGCAGACCAATCGGCTGAAAGTGTCCGGGCGCGTCCGTTTCCTCGGTCAGTGCACCCACCACACTGTGCTGCAGCACATGCGGGATGCAGGCGTCGTGATTATGCCCAGCAGAGACGAATCATTTGGGCTGGTGGCGCTTGAGGCGATGGCCGTCGGCACTCCTCTCGTCTCCACACAGGCGGGGGGACTGCGCGACTTTGTCGACAGTGACACGGCGGTCGTCATCGCGTCGCCGACGCGGGAAACCATCAGCAAGGCGGTGGCTGAAGTATGGGCAAACAATGGGCGCACCCGGAAACGTCAGCGCTCCGCCTTTGAACGCGCCCTGCGCTATACGTGGAAAGTGACAGCGAGCCAGTACGAGGCGGTGATGGAGGGCGCAGACCCGTCCACACGCACACAATGAATAAGGGCGTGAAGGCATTGCCGGCAACCTATTGGACCATCGTAGACAAATGGAAGGAGAAACCGCAGGGCCAGGTGTGGCGCGTGATCGATCAGACTGGTCGCAGGGGTTTTTTCAAGTTTGCCTATCCAACGCAATGGTACGACGCTGGCCCCATTGTCGGAAACGAGTGGATAGCCAAGCAGCTGACGGATCTGATTGCAGTGCCGAGCGCCCCAGTGGAAATCGCGCATGTGGAGGACGGCGGCAAAACCGTGCGCGGGATCGTGTCGCTGCCTCACGCATCCGCCAGCCTGCACAGTTGGAATACCCTGCCGGATGAAGTACAGAAGGATTCGCAGCACATCGTGCGCGACCTGACGCGTCTGGTTTGCGCAACGATCGCGTTTGACGTATGGGTGACCAACATCGATCGCGCGTCGGGCAAGAATATCATCCTCTATCGATCGACTGACGGCATGTACGATTGGTATCTGATCGACCACGGATACGCTCTGTACGGATGCGACCGGAAATGGAACGGAAAATATTGGAACAACAGGCATTGGCGGCAGGTCTGGCAGTTCTACCATGTTCCGCGGGGTTGGACATCGCTCGCCTCACGCTCAAATCTGATGGCAATGGCCAGCCGCATCCAGGCGATCCCAGAGGCAAGGCTGGCCCATATCGTGCATGGTGTGCCCGATCCACAGTACACACCGGCGATCCAGAATACCGTCATCGCGATGCTCTGTCGACGCAAGCGTCAATTGCCCGCCATTCTTGACGCCTGGCTGAATTACGGCGGCAACAAGGAGTACCGACTCTAGAGGGAGGAGAGGTCAATGTCCGCCTCGTATCCGCTTCGTCGGATTCCAATCAGCAAATGGAAAAAATACGTTCTGATCGCGCAACACGACAGACTGAGGCAATTCCTGCCGAAAACCGATCCTTACTCCCCCGACGCTCTTGCCAGCTATCTGACGCGCCAAGGTCAGGCCGTCATCAAGAGTGAACTGGGAGGAGGCGGCAATCAGGTCTGCCTGGTGTCAAAACGTTCGCGAAGCTATGAATGGCAGGATTGCAAACGGACAGTGCGCGTTCGCCGTCTGCGCGATCTCCAGGCGTCATTGCCGCTTTGGACCGCCCGCGAAAAGTGCGTGGTGCAGGAATACATTGATCTGTTCCCAATGAGGGGAAGACCGACGGATATCCGCATCATCATCCAGCGCAATGAGTGGGGTGCGTTTGAAGTAACTGGCATATTTTGCAAAACGGCCCCTCCCACCCGTTTCGTGACCAACGTAAAGCAGGGCGGCACGATCAGTTCACTGTCGCGGTATCTGCGCGCGTGTTGCAAGGTGAAGAACACGCGGCGCCTGGTGCGAGACCGTCTCCTGCAGGCCGCTAAAGGCGTTGGCGATTGCTATGGGCCGCGATTTCGAAACTCTGTATACGGGATCGATCTCGGTCTTGATCACGCATACCGTGTCTATATCATTGAGGTCAATACGAAGCCGAGTCTGGAGATCCTGTCGCAGATCAGCGGTCGCATGCATCAGCGCGCGCTGGCTCTGCAAGCATGGAATCGCACGGCCACACAGCCTCTCATCCGAACGGCGCGCACGATCCCTGACGCCGGCGGCGCGCACGACGCTGAATCCGGCAACGTGCACGGGCCTGACGCTGGCGGCGCGGACGACGCTGAACCCGGCAGCGTACACGGGCCTGACGCCGGCGGCGCGGACGACGCTGAACCCGGCAGCGTACACGGGCCTGACGCTGGCGGCGTACACGAAGCTGGACCCGACAGCCTGCACGGCCCTGAAACCGGTGGTGCGCACGACGTTGACCCCGGCAGCGCGCACGGCCCTGACGCCGACAGCCTACATGCCTCTGGCCCCGCCAGCCTGCAGGCTCTCGGCGCGGGCGACGCGCATGTGAGTTGATCCCGCGCGGTATCTGACTGATCCAAAGTCTCGACCTCGCCATCTTACTTGGGGGTGCGGGCAAGCGGTATGTGCGTTTCCTCTCCTGCACAGCGGTCATGGGTGCTGTGATGGGCATACCGCTGAGTTGCGGTTCCCCGATTTGAATGCGTTTTGCAGTTTGATGCCAACGCCTCCATCGACGCCCAACTCGGCGGTTCCCTTCATTCCGCGCGGCCCGATCATGTAGAAACAGTCCCATTGGTCGATCGGAAACTGATAGGCTGCGAGGCGCTTGGCGAAATGCATTCGGGGAGACTGCGATTGCGAGTCCTTTGCCACAGTTGGGCAGGATGCCGGGAATGTACTTGCTCATGGCCGTTTGTAACCTTCTTTGCTTACGAATCGTCTGGTCGGTAATCATGAACGTCAGGAGATGATGTGCAATGACATCGAAGGGGATGCTTCGCGCGGTGTCTGTCGCCATTACAGTGAGTATGGCGATCATGTTGTCGGGATGTGGAGTCACGTCCACTCCCTCAGCGCATCAGTCTGAACAACATGTCGTGACAAGACCTGCACTTACCACCCTTTCACGTGCGCTAAGAGTTGCTGATAAGTTCTTGGATGCTTGGAGCGACAGGAATGCTAACAACGGAATTCCACTGTTGAGTTCATCGCTCAGGAAGGGTCATCCGTTGAGTTATTTTCGCTCTTTTTTTATTGGATTGTCGAATCCGCATAATAAGAGTTACGAAATTGGCTATGTGGGCCATCCTACGACTAACACTTATGTATTCCGCACCAGACTTTACTACTACTATACCGGAGTGACAACGCACGGAGGTAGACCACCCAGTAAGAAGTTTGACGTTGTTCAAAATTCTAATGGGAAATGGATGATTAATTCGTTACCCCATTAAGAATTTGCGCAATGCCATACAAACAACATCTTCGCTTTACGAACCAATGGCACTCAAAATACTTGGGTCAAGGTCTATCCCGAAACCAACATGGCTTGACGGCCACCGCCAGCCATGGCAACTTATCAGAAGGCAAGTTGCCGTATAAAACCATTAGAACTCCCGGCCCGCAAAGCTGTTGATAGGACTCCCCCTTATGCTGCTGTGCCCACGGAGTTGTACTCAGTCCGGAATCGCCATTCCCTCTTCGATTCATCTCGCGGAAGAGGCCGTCCAGGATCCGTTGCACAAATTCAGTTGGTCGACAGCGCAGCCGGTAAAATGCGTTCCAAATGATATCGGTGTTCCGTCTGATGAATTAAGCTGTCGCAACAGAAGTATAGTTGAGCTTTTTGAACAGGCTCCCTTAGAAAGCGAACGCGACTAAATATCACTTCCGATCATGTAACCTTTGGCGTGATGACTTCGTCTAACTCGTTGAACACGGCTAATTACTCCCGCCGATGTACAATATCTACGATTTGAAGGGGACGATTATCAATGAAACATAAAGCTGGTTTGGCGGGGTTTATTGCAGCTGGAGCTGTTTTTGCACAGGTATTGACGCCTACTCTCGCACATGCAGATCATGCGAGTACCTCCACAACGCTGTCTGCTGAAGTTCACAAGATGATTCCGTCAGGATCGGTAATAATTCCTGAAGGGGCGAACAAAACACCTTTTCTGTCTGTTGATATGAATCACAACGGTCAATTCGAGTACGTGGTGTTGTACAAGTACAAGAAACATGGGATTCCTCTTGTCGGCGCGATGATATTCAATCATCAGAATGGACACGTACAAAAACTATGGCAATATACAGGTAGTGATGTGGTCATGCCGGCCAGAATATCGGTCAAAGATTTGTTGAATAACGGTAAGCAGGAAGTTATTTTTCAAGGAGAGATAGGCGCCATGGCCAATTATTATGAAATTTTGGCGGCTAATAACGGGCATATTCGATCCATTTTCAATTCTGCCGCTTACCGGTTGGACATTGGTGATTTCAACGGGAGAGGGATCGACGAACTAGCCACTTGGACGCAAGACGTCGGAAATTCATATGTCATCCAAATGTATGGATGGAATAAAAGTCGCGGCCAATATCAGAAGGTGCCAAACAACAAAACCCCCAAGTATTTCAAGAATACGGTGATACCGTATTATAATGCCCTCAAGAAAAGGAAAAACGACGGAATAACGCCAAAAGGGATTGACTATGCACTGGCGATGGCATTTTACGATGCGGGCCAATATAAACAAGCATTGACGGAGATAGCTAGCGGGTTAAAAATATCCAACAATGACTACCCGCCAAATTCCGAATTCCTGGCTCTAAAAAAACAAATTAAGCGATCCGAGTAGTCTAGCATTTCATACATAACGGAGCCGTCCCAAAAGTCATAATAACGACTTAGGAACTGTTTCGCTATTCCCGCACCGCAATCGGCGTTTCCCTTATCTTCGCCTCCCTTCGCAGACCGCGCAGACCCGAAATGACCGTGCAATCAACTGGATGATCGCCATCACCCAAAACGCCGTATGCAGTCCGTCGATAAACCCCTGCAGCGACGCGGTCGAGCCGCGAAGTCCGACTTCCGTGCCCGAGAAGATCGCGAGCATCGCCTGTCGCGGAATGCTGCTCGTCACAAGCGGAATCGTGAAAGCGATGCTTAGCATCATCCCCGTGTTGGTCGTAAGGGAACGGATTCCCGACGCCTCCCCTCGATACTTCGGTCCGGCCTCCTTCATCACACTGCTCGTATTCGGAGAGTTGAAGAAACCAGACCCTATACCCACGACCGCCATCCACAGCGCCAACTGCCAGTAAGGCGTCGTCAGACTGACGTCTACCGCCAACCCCACAAGTCCAACCAATGTTAAAAAGAGCCCTCCCGTTGCAGGAGCCGCTACACCGTAGCGGTCACCGAGCCATCCGGAAAATGGCGCCACCACCAACATACCCGCCGCCAGCGGAATCGACAGAATTCCAGCCTCGAGAGCATTGTCTCCTTTCGCTCCCTGAAAATAGAAAATCAGCATGAACATCACGGCCATCCGTGCAATTGCGTTCAGCGTCGCCGACGCCATTCCGAGTGAAAACTCACGGTTGCGAAACAAAGGCATGTGCAGAAGTGGTTGTGGATGCCGCCATTCGATCCATAGCCAGAGCGGAAAAAAGACCATAAATGAGAATCCGCCAACCCATACCGCCGCGTCCGTCCACGACTGGATTGCGCCCCAAGTCAGCGCCATAAGCAGACCGGTGACCGCGACTACATACGTCGCGATTCCCCGTATATCGATGACCCGCCGATCTCGCTTTGCATTCGCATCCCGGAACCCCATCGCCAGCATTCCCCAGACAACCGCCGCAAGTCCAAAAGGCACATTGAACCAGAATGTCCACGACCACCCGAATGCAACCGTCAACCAGCCGCCCAGTACTGGACCGATAATTTGCCCGAAACGTCAACGTCAACATTGTGATTGCAAAACCAATTCGTCGAACGCATTGCAGTCCACCGTCCGGCCTGTGGCCGGAAACTCGTCGAGGCGCACTATCGCGTACACCGCTTCCTGCACGGGAGACAGCGGGACATCAGAATGCGGCGTAGGAGACCGCCATCTCCAACCCCTGCATGGCGGAATGCACACTGTACACATGGTAGAGCACGTCTCCCCACACCCAGTAAAGCTGAGAAAACTGCGCCGCCGGCGTGTTTTTCACCGTCACACTCCCGTGCGTTTCCGGCAGCAGGTGCGTGTGCAAATAGCCGACCATGCGCTCGGCGAGCGCAACGTCCGCCGCGTCGCTGCCCGCCTGGACGTTGAACGTCCAAAGCCCTTCACGCCAAAGAACCATCCCCAACTGGTTGTACAGTTTTCCGCTGATCCCGTTGCCTAGTGAGATGGTATGCCAGCGCAAATCGGCGAAGTTCGGCGCCAGCGCCGATTGTGACAAAAACGCCAGCGCCGTCGGTTGCGCGCCGAATACCTTTGCGCCAAACGAGCCGATTTGATTCATCATGCCCTGACCGTTCCCGTATTGCAGATTCACCTGATAGTAGCTGCGCCCGAACTGCGCGGACGATCGCGCGAGACGCGCCCGGGCCAACGGCAATCCGAGATTTTGCGGCGCCTGCAGCGGCGCCGTCGTCTGGCCTTTGAGGCTGTTCATGGCCCCTTGGATGGCGGACGGAAAACGAGCGGACGGCGGCATGCTGTACGGCTTCATGGACATCGCCATCTGGACGGCGGAGAGCGCATGGTGATAGTCCCATGCCGTGTAGATCACGTTGTCAAACGCCCAGGACAGGGACGTGTGCTGCCCGTCGCCCGCGTTATAGACCGTCAGCAACCCGTGCGTTTCCGGCAACAGATGCGCGTGCAGATACGCCACGATGGATTCAGCCAGCGACCGGTCTGCGGGGAAATAGGATCCGACGATGCGAAACGCCCACTCGCCCTCCCGCCATTCGATGACGTCGCTGTACGGGTGCGGCGCGTAGGCATAAAGGCCCTGAATGCCATGCCCCAGAGACACTTCGGCATATTTCACGAGTTTCTGATTGACGCCGGCAAAGGAGACCGGTTTCATCCTCAGCGTTACAGCCTGCGCTGCCGCGTTCGAGGAAGACACGCGCTGTGCGCCGAATCCTGCAATGACAGCGGCCAATCCGCCGTTTGGCGGTTGATACAGCGCAGGACTGTTCAATCCGACAGGCGTCGTCGACACCTGGAGCGACACTCGATAGCTGGTTGAGGAGGCGCTGGCGGTTGCGGCAAGATAACCGTGCTGTGCGCCGTTGGCATGTCCAATGAAGGTGGGCGCCTGGAGCGGCAGTTCCGTGCGCGCGCCGACATACGTCATGGCCTGCGCCACGACGGAATTGAACGAGGGCGAGGTCGTCGTCGCGAACGCCGGCGCCGCGGCAGCCAGCAGGCCCATACTCACGAGGCCGCTCATCGCACAGCGCCACAATCGCCCGCACGACATGCTGCGATATTTGCTGGAGCCATTCATGTTGTCTCATCCTTTCACGAGGCGGTGGATTCCGCGACAAAGACATGGCAGATCCCCCGCGATGGTCACAACAGATAGACGATCATGGGCGCGCAAAGGTTTCATCTATATTTATCCACGTCAAGTGTTACCGGCGCAGCCCCGCACAGCAACTGTACACATGGGAAATGGGCGCGTCCGAGTCTCCGATTATCCCTGGATGGTCGCGACGCTTGCTCCCCACGACACCCGGTATTTCCCCTTCGGTGTCACAAACGAAAATCCACCATGCACGTAAGTGAGATAGGCCGGAACCGAACCCGTAGCCGCTGCAAAGGTCCACCGGTAGGCGCGACCGGCGCCCGCCTCCACGACCGTCCAGATGTTTTTGCGTCTCACGAGTGCGGCGACATCATGCCCCGAGGCGAGCACCTCATCTATTTGCCCGCTAAGCTTGTGGGGCAGCACGGCGAGCGGCTGTGCGCCGCTTTGCAGGTTCTGACCCGGCCTCGCATGTCTGGTTACGTACAGCACACCGCGTCCGTGAGAACCAGCCGCCGGATTGGCCGGTTCGTACCAGTACACGTCCGATCCGACCTGCGCCTGCGACCCCCTGCCACCCTCCGGGGCGCCCGCATAGATGGGCACAGTGTACGCATAAGCCCCCCAATCAATCGGAGTCTGCAATGTTACGGGAAAGCGATGAACCCACGCTGCCAGAGATGGCGTCGAGTCTCCTCCGAGCGAACCATTTTCGTACGTGGAAATGACTATGCCCGTTCTCCCGAATCTCCCGTATGCTCCAAAGCCTGCTCCCGCGCTGGCGGCGCCCGATGCGATGCCTTTGCTCCCCACAGCCGAAAATCCCCATCCCGAGACGGGATACCCTGCGGCCTCAGACACGGTCGCCTCACCGGTCGGCGTCATGATGACCGCCTGCAGTTGACCGCCCGCCAAACCGAGCGACCACAGGAGATCCGTATGTCGCAAGGTCGGCGCCAGCACAGAAAACGGAGCAGACATTTGCGCCTCGCGAAAAGAGGAGAACACGCGAATGCCAGCGGCTTTGGCGCCGGATGGCGACCTGACTGGCGCTCCTTTCGACGGCGCGGCCGCTGTCGCCCCCGTCGCGGCATAGGACGTCACTCGGTCGTCAATCTGGGCAGGCGGATTGTTTCCGACCTGTCCGACCAGACCCTGCACAGCGAGAATCTGCTTCGTGGCGACATCGACGGCCACTTTCAGTCGGCTGGCGCCGCGCACGAATGCCAGCCAGAGCACACGTTGCCCAGCCACACGCCCTGGCCCGTCCGGCTGCGCTCGAACAGACAGCATCAATTGGACCAGCATGTACTCTTCATTTGGAAACATGGCAAACGAATACTGATAGGGTGACGCCGCTTCAGGGGTACCCGATGCAATCAGGGCATGCGACCCGTAAAACGCATAGAGCCTGTTCCCTTGCTGCAAAAAGGTTTCCTGCCTGCTTTTCCAGCTCCAATTGCCGGGACTAACCACGGAGACAAACGGGACGGACGAATGATAGCGGCCGGATTGAGGCCCATTGTCAATTGGCGTGGTGATCTCCTGACCTTTGGCTCGCACCCCTCCCCACCGCTGGACGGCCCTCGCCGCGAGAAGCGTGCGAACGATCGGAGCTGTACCGGTCGGCAGTTGCAGCGCCGGAGTATTTTGCGCGGGCGGGGCTGCGCGGAGTGTGCCCATTGGCAAGGGAGGAGCCCCACTCGAAGTAACCGGAGTTCCCGCCCAAGCCGCCGCCTGCGGCGCGACCGATGCGCTTGCCGTGACATTGACGGCGCCCGCCAGTCCTGCGACCAGGCTCGCGGCCATGATCCGTCTTGCCCACTGCTTTCCCATCAAAGCTCCTCCTCTCATCCTCTGACAAACAGACGTATCGGGGAGGGTTCAGGTTACAGCCCCACTTGCCGACAGGCCATTTCTTTATGCCTCCCGGTCATCGCGCCGCAGGAACGCTCAACAGGCAAGTGACTCCCTTGGCAACCCATCTTTATCCTGCATTCCACTTGGAACCGCCGTCTTTCGTTATCACAGGCAACCCGTTACTCGTGAGCGCCCACCCCAGAGTTGGAGATAGAAATTGAATGCTCGACACCGGTTCTTCTGTCCGCCCGAGGTATGTCCAATTTCGGCCCAAATCCCTTGAAATAAAAAATGTGACGCCGTGATTAACCGGTAACGGAACGCCCATAATCAAGGCATTTTGAGAAAGCAAACTGAACATGACCCCAAATGAATCTGGTGCGGATTTGGTGCTTCCTAAGGTCCATGTGCGTCCTCCGTTTACTGTGCGCAGAAGGCCTGCGCGCCTGAAATTCATACCTACAGCATAGGCAACCGGAACCACCACATACTGCGATCCAAAAAAGACAGGCCCTTGAGTGAGGACAACCTTGGGCAGCTTACTGTCGATTTTCTGGGATAAGACCGGAATTCGTACAGGTGACCAGCTCCATCCGCCGTCGTGTGTATAAAACAAGGAACCCATGCCGCCGTTGGCGTCACCACCACGTTCGTACCCCACGCGATTTGTGAGAAAACGGATGTCCATGATGTTTTGCCAGCCATAATCACGCACCAAGATCCATCTCTGCCCGCCATCGCTTGTTCGATACAACGCTTCAGGCGCTGCGGCCAGCGCCTGAATCCCGTTGACCAGGAGCCAACCATCTTTGCTTGATAAAAAACTAAAAAATGTACCCCCCGATCCGACCGCGAACGGGGGGATGACAGTGTACTTGCGCCAGCGGACACCGCCATCGTGTGTATACCAAATGGCCAGGCTGTGATGTTTTCCCTTTGCGGCAAGCCATGCATGTTGAGGTGACCCGAAGTACACGGCATGGTTGGATATCGGGTGGACGCCAGGAGGATTTACCTCGGCCCAAGTGCGCCATCCATCGACAGTGTGCAGCACCGTTCCGTAATGCACCCCCCACCCGTCGTGCTGGCTAAACATTTTAAGATATAATAAATGCGGACCTTTCCCATTGTGCATTGACGGGGTTCCAGCAGTTCGTGTACGGGCAACTGCCCTCCCCTTCTGCGTGGCGTGTTGACCGTTCTGCTGCGATGAAGCGGCGGACGCGACCCCACAACCCGACAACATAATCACCGCACTCGCAACAAGAACGACAGAACCTGCGCGAAACATCCCCTTCGATTTCATTGCCCACCACCTCCTGACATCCATGTCCCCCGAATAGACCATTCAAGCGCCAAAAAGGTTACACAACGTCCGCCCGGCCCTGCACCCCCTGAAAAATACAACCGAGTCGCAGTCTGCGAAAATGCCGGTTCCGTCCTCGCCTCCGCGGGTTCTGGTCGTGCCCGTCTCACGATACTAAAGCGGAGCAGTCACCCGCACTCGAATGCCATACCCATATGCGGCACGCACAGCCTCCCACGCGCCATGACGGCTGCAGAAGAGCGGAAGAAATCCCCTGCCTGAGCGCCCCTCAACGTGACCAACATTTGCCGCCGCATACCTTTTCGCAGGCTGGCAACCCTAGTGGCGATGGGAGTGATTCTGTGATGAAAGACGAGGACGAACAAAAGCTGGGTATTGATCCCGACAATATCCACCGCGCCAATGAACTGCCGTCCGCGTTGCGCGTGGACAAGACAAAAGCGGTCAATTTCGAGGCGATCCGGTCTCAACAGGCTGAAAATTTCATCCTGAATCCCGGACGCCAGAAACGCTGACCCCCTCCATCCATCCGGTTCCATGCGACGCCGTTCAAAGGCGCAGCGGCAAGCCCCACAGGACAACAAGAAGCCCCGCCCGGTCCGGACAGCTCCTGGCGGGGCTTCTTGTGCGTTCAAACCCAAACGCGGCAACCAGGAAAGCCCGAAGCCGGATTGCGACTTCTCAAACCAGCGCTGTGTGTGTACAATAGCGAGAGAACTATCATCTACTGTTAGGAGCTGGTACTAAGTGGAGTTGCGAAACGTCTCCATCATTGGCACGGGATCGCACGTACCTGAGACGATCATTACAAACGCCGATCTGGAGAAATTGGTGGACACCAACGATGAGTGGATCCGTTCCCGAACGGGGATCCGCGAGAGACGTCGCCTGGCGCCTGAACAGACTGTGACCGATATCGCTATACAGGCCGCGCGCGGCGCGATTGCGAGCGCGGGCGTCGACGCCCTTGAGATCGACCTCATCGTGGCGGCCAGCATGACCTCGGATCTCGTGTTCCCGCCGCTTGCCTGCATGGTGCAGCGCGGCGTCGGCGCGGCCAATGCGGCCGCCTTTGACACAAACGCCGTGTGCGCAGGGTTCCTGTTCGCCCTGATCCAGGGAGCGCAATTTCTGCAAACGGGCGCCTACAAGACTGCGCTCATCATTGCCGCGGAAGGCATCACAAGATACATCGATTACAGCGACCGCAATTCCTGCATCCTGTTTGGCGACGGGGCCGGAGCTGCGGTTTTGCGCGCTTCGCAAGGCGGCGGAGAGCGGACCGGCCTGATTGACTTCGACCTCGGGTCGGACGGCGCACGCGTCGATGTCGCCCTGTGCCCCCGTCCGACCGCCCCTAAACAGTGGCTCGCCACGCTCTCGGCGCGCGAGGGCGTGACACCCTACATCTGGCAGGATGGCCGCGCCATGTTCAAGGCAGCCGTGAACGGCATGACGGACAGCGTGAAACGCATTATGGCGCGCCAAGGGTTGGGAGCGGAGGAAATCACCCATCTCATCCCGCATCAGGCCAATCTGCGCATCATCGAGGCGGTCGGCGAACGGGTCGGGATTCCGACTGAACGGGTTGCACTGTGTCTTGAAGAATACGGCAACACATCGGCCGCGTCCATGGCGATCGCCCTCGACAAGTGGATGCGGCTGGGCCGCATCAAACCGGGCGACCTCGCCATGTTCACGGCGTTTGCGGGCGGCCTGTCCTGGGGCTCCGCGCTGTTCTCCATGTGACGGGCCGGAGCGGGGGCTGTCGGCAAGTACGCCTGCGATACGCGACGCGCAACAGGATTATGCGCGTTCGAAAACCTGATACATCGCAAATTTGAGATAATCGTTCTCCGGCATGCCCGCCAGCTGCGGATGATCCGGAGCCGCACCGCGCTCCTCGATCATCCGCAGGATTTTGCGCGCGTCGAGCGCCGCCTCAGCGATGATCGCGCGCCAGTCAGCGCGCGACACATGAAACGAGCACGACGCCGTCGCCAGAAACCCGCCGGGCCGGATCAATTTCAGAGCCCGCAGGTTGATCTCCTTGTATCCGCGCAAAGCGGCCTCCCGCGCGCTGCGGCTCTTGGCAAACGCAGGCGGATCCAGAATGACGGCGTCAAATCGACGTTGTTCCCGCTCATAGTCGCGAAGCGCGTCAAACACGTTGGCGACCACAAATTCACAGCGCTCGTCAACCCCGTTCAACTCTGCATTGCGGCGCGCGCTCGCAATGGCCTCCTCTGAACGGTCTATCGCCGTCACGCGTCGTGCGCCATACCGCAGCGCGTGCAGGGCAAACGCTCCCGTGTGGCAGAAGCAGTCGAGCACTTCCGCGCCCTGGCGCCCGGCGGAGCGGTCCTGTTCTTGCGCGGCCATCCGTCCCTCCTGATAAACTGCCATGGCGCTTTGCGCCACCAACAACCGGGAAGAAACATACGCCTGCGGCGATTTTTCGGGATAGCGCTGGTCAGGACGGGGTTTTTCATGAACAGCCCAGCGAACAAGCGGAGCGATCGCTTCCCGGTTGTCGCGCTGATCAAAAAAATGGCCCGTCTTCTGACCAGCGGCAATGTTGACGTTGAATTTGAGGCCATGCTCCTGGATCTTCACCTCATCAGGGCAATGTCCCCACAGACAACCGGCGCGTTCTTCCAGACCCTCCAGGGCGCGCACCGGCTCATCGCTGCGCTCGTAAATGGCCGTTACCCTCAACACGTCGCGCAGTACGCCGACGATCATGTCCCGCCTGGCGTCCATGGCCGCCGAGAGAATCTGCACCACGGCGACCGGGCCGTATTTGTCGACAATCAGGCCCGACACTCCGTCGGCGTCTCCATGGAGCGCCCGGCAGGAATCGGTGTGGGCGAGCATTCGTTTGCGGTACGCCCAAGCGGCGGTTACCCTGCGTTTGAGCCACGCGGCGTCGATCCGCTCAGACTGGCTGTAGGAAGCTACCCGCAGCGCGATCTGCGAGCTCTCATGGAAAAAACCCGTGGCCAGATAGTGTCCCTGATGGTTGTGGATCGTCACGGTGTCTCCCGTTTCTGCCTCACCCCGCACCTCCTCGAGCTCACTGCGAAAAATCCATGGATGACCTGCTTCCAGCCGCCGTTTGCGACTCTGCGTCAACCAGGCCTGCGCCGTTGCCATATCATCAACCCTCTCTGCGGGCGCCGCAACCGGCGGCTTCGCCTGTCCGCGCCCACCAGTGCTAACATGCGGGCTTGTCCGCATATATATGTATTCAGTCAATTGTGTACGGGAGGCTATGATGAGCGCAGGTTCCGGTTTACAGACTCTTGCCCTGCTTGGCGGCGGAATGGCCGTCTTTGTGATCGGTCTGCTGACGATGCGCTACGGGCTCGCCCGCACCGCATCACCCTATACGGAACGCTGGATCAAGACCCTCGTACGAACCCCGGTGCGGGGCCTGCTGACAGGAATCGTCGCCACGCTGGTCACCCAGTCAAGCGCAGCCGTCACCATCATCTCCATGGGTCTGGTGGCGGCGGATATACTCAGTTTCACGGACACCATCGGCGTCATTCTCGGCACGAACATCGGCAGCACGTTCACCGTCGGCCTGCTCTCGCTAAATATCGAGCGCATCGGCCCCTACCTCATCCTGGCGGGTCTTGCGGGGTATCTCGGCGCCCTGGCCATGCGCCGCAGAATTGTCCGGCGTACGCAAATCCGTCAGTTGGCGATCAGCGTCATCGGGTTTGGAACCCTGTTTGTGGGATTTCACGTCATGACCGCCGCCGCCGCTCCCATCGCGGCTTCTCCAGGCGTCACCCACGCTCTCCAGGCCGCCCGCGTCCATCCCTTTGCCGGGGTGCTGGCAGGCGCAGTCGTGACGGCCGTCATCGGCAGCAGTTCGGCCAGCACGGCGCTGACCCTATCGCTCGCGAAAGCGGGCGCCCTGTCGCTTGCCGCCGCCATTGCGGTCGTTCTCGGGAACAATATCGGCACCTGCGCGACCGCCCTGCTCGCGAGCATCGGCGGCAGCAAACCGGTACAGCGCGTCGCGGCCACGCATGTCCTGTTAAATGTGTGCGGAGTCGCCCTGTTCATGCTGATTCTGCGGCCATTTGCGGCGGTCGTTTCGACGCTGGCCAGCGATCCCGGGGCGCAGGTGGCGCTGGCGCATGTGCTGTTCAACGTGATTTCTTCCTTGCTGGCCCTGCCGTTCGTGTATCGAATCGCGGCCTGGCTGGAGATCATCCTGCCTGAACGTCCCTGACGCTCACGCAAATTCGGGAGCCCCAGGCAAAGCCGCCAACCTGGCGCCCGCACTCGTCCCGATGCGCGTCGCTCCCGCCTCCAGCATCGCGCGCATGTCCGCAGGCGTACGGATGCCTCCCGCCGCCTTGACGCCCAGGCGATCCCCGACAGTCTGACGAAGCAACCGCACCGCTTCCACGGTCGCGCCGCCGGCAAACCCCGTGGAAGTCTTGACGAAGTGCGCATCCGCCCGTTCGGCGCACTCCGCTCCCAGTCGCTGTTCCTCCGGTGTGAGCAGCGCCGTCTCCAAAATCACCTTGATGATCGCGCGGTCGCCCGCCACTTCGGTGACGGCGCGAATATCCTGTTCGACCGCAACGAGATTGCCCGCCCGCAGTTCCCCGATAGGAATGACCATATCCAGTTCCTCGGCGCCGTCAGTCAGCGCCTGAAGCGCTTCCGCCACCTTCACGACAGTCGGCGTGGCCCCGAGCGGAAACCCGATGACCGTGCACACCTTGACCGGACTGCCTCCCAGTAATTCTGCGCACAGATACACATAGCGCGGATTCACGCATACGCTGGCAAACTGATACGCGCGCGCTTCCCTGCACAGTCGGGCGATCTCGGCGGCGGTGGCTCCGGGCGAGAGAAGCGTCGAATCGATCAGCGACGGATACAGGGAAGCGTCCATCCCATGCTCTTCAATCATGCGCAGACCCTTGTCAAACACGCCGCGGTTGTTCTCATACCCGTGCTCATAAGCCTCCCGGCGCGCGACGTCCACAGGCAGGAAACGCGCTCCCCTGATCTCCTCCTCCTGATGGCCCAGCTCGCCGCCAGTAGCTTCGATCAGAAAATAATAGGCGGTTTTGTGAACCGTCGCTCCGTCCGCCTCCGAGAACGCATACGACACTTTCTCAAGCGGGCTGATGATGCGCCCCTGAATTCCCGTTTCCTCTTCGATTTCCCGCAACGCCGCTTCTTCGAGCAGTTCATCCGGTTCGACATGCCCTTTCGGGAGCGTCGTATGCGAAAACCGATCATCGATTACCAGCGCTTCAGGCTCACCATTTCTGAAGCGATAGACAAGCCCCCCCGCCACCCGCACTTCCCCATCCATCACTCGCACACCCCATCCATCTAACAAAATATGCCGCCGGTTCAGCGACCGCCGACAGCGACGCCGCACTCCCCGTCCGCCTTGACGCACTCCCCGCGGGCAACACTCGCGACCGCCGGCTCCAGCAACCCGAACGAGACATCCCCTCCCGGATCACGCACCCGAACGTCGCACAGCGTCCCGTGCAGATCCTGGCCGCCGGAAAACGCAATTTTCATGTAGTTGTCCGCATGGCCGACCAGATAGCGCTTGCCGCCGTAGACTTTGATCTCTTCCGGGATCACCTCGAGCACCCGATCCGTCCACTGTTTGTTATACGCCCTCTGCAATTCTTCAGACAGCCTGATCATGCGCTCCACTCGACTTTGTTTGACCGGCTCCGGAACCTGCCCGGCAAATTTGGCGGCCGGAGTCCCCCTGCGCGGCGAGTATGGAAATACGTGCAGTTCCGCGAACGCCTGGGCTCGGACAAATTCCAGCGCAGCGTCAAAAAAAGCGTCCGTTTCACCCGGAAATCCCACGATGATGTCGCTGGTCACGGCGAGTTCCGGCAGCGCCCTGCGCACGTTTTGCACGCGATCCGCATACTCTTCAATCGTATAATGCCGGTTCATGCGCCGCAGCACCTCGCTGTGACCGGATTGCAGAGGAATATGCAGATGACGGCACACCTTTTTTGACCCGGCCAGCACTTCGATCAGACGGTCCGTGATTTCACTCGCCTCAATCGACGATATGCGAATCCGTCCCAGTTGCGGCACCTTCTCAAGCTCGGTCAGCAGATCGGCCAGCGCGTAGCCTTCGAGATCCTCGCCATACCCGCCTGTGTGAATCCCGGTCAGAACGATCTCCCGGTAACCCGCGTCAGTCAGCCTCCTGGCCTGCGCCAGCACGCTGTCCGGCTTGCGGCTTCGCACCAGCCCCCTGGCGTAAGGAATAATGCAAAAGGTGCAGAAATGATTGCAGCCGTCCTCAATTTTCAGAGACGCGCGAGTGCGGTCGGCAAATACCGGCACGTCAAAGTCTTCAAACTCTTTTTGCCCCAATATGTCGCTGACCGCATGAAACGGACGCCGCTCCTCCACGACCCGCGCAATCATGCCCAGCAGTTCTTTTCTATGCTGGTTGCCGATGACAAGATCCACACCTTCGA
Source organism: Bacillota bacterium (assembly GCA_021793015.1). Lineage (GTDB taxonomy): Bacteria > Bacillota > Bacilli > Alicyclobacillales > SLC66 > JAKADD01. Next base: position 9,560 of record JAJYTO010000025.1, on the reverse strand, counting down.
TGCCGAGCGCCTCGCCCGGAGCCATCTGCGCATAACAACCCGTCACCACCACAACCGCATCCGGGTTCGCGCGCACGGCCCTCCGGATCATCTGGCGGGATTTGCGATCCCCCTCCTGCGTGACTGTGCAGGTATTGATCACATAGACGTCGGCGGATTCGTGAAACTCGACCTGGCGGTAACCGTCCTGCAAAAATAGCTGCCACAGCGACTCCGTGTCGTAGAAATTCACCTTGCAGCCAAGAGTGTGAAAAGCCACCGTCCGTAGGGCGCTCAGCCTAGATACCTCCCAATTGGTCGAATTCGTACAGGACAGCCGCAGCCACCACGGCCCCCGCCGTCTCCGTTCTAAGAATGCGCGGCCCCAGAGTCAGCAGCGCGGCTCCGCACTCCTTGAGCCACTCGACTTCGCTGTCCGCAAGACCGCCCTCGGGCCCGACCACAAATGCGATCGGCGGGGTCCCGCCGCCAGCGGCGCCGGGGTGTCCGCCATGCCCCCGCAACACCTGTTTCAGCGACGGCAGCGCGGATGTTTGCGACTCATACGGCGCCAGCAGCCATGTTTCCGCCGCGAGACTCCCGCAAGCGGCAGCCAGGGAATCGGCGATGGTCACCTCGGGTTGCAGCGTTCGATGGGCCAGTTCCGCGGCTTCCCTGGCGATCCTGTTCCAGCGGGTTTTGCGGTCGGCCCGCTTGCCGGGCGGCAGGACGGCCACCGACCGTTCACCCTCGTACACGATAATGCGGGATACGCCAATCTCGCAGGTCTGCCGCACGATCAGATCGATCTTGTCCCCTTTAGGGAGCCCCTGCAGCAAAATCAGCGGAATGGTCGACTCAGTGGACACCGCAATCTCTTCGATGATCGCAAGGTGCGCCTGATCGCCCACAATCCGCCACAGCGTCGCTCGATAGGCCCTCCCGTCGCGCACCACTTCGAGAGGATCTCCAGGCTGCATGCGCATCACATGGATCATGTGGTGATAATTGGCGCCGACAACGACCGCCGTATCCGCTTCGGACGTCTCTCCGTCAAGAAAATACCGCTGCACTCTGCGTCACTCTCCATAGCGGCCGCAAATGACCGCCCAGTCGTCCATCCGTTCCACCCGCAACTCGCTGAAACCTGCTTCGCGCATGGCAGAGGCGGTGTCTTCAACCTGTCTTTGCACAATGCCCGACACAATCAACAGTCCGCCCGGATTCATCCAATCACCGAGTTCCGGCAACAGCCTCCTGATCAGATCAGCCAACAGGTTGGCGATGACGATGTCAAAACGGCGCTCCCCTGCCGGCAACCCCGACAACAGGTCCGACACCTGTACGCGCACGCGATCGCCCACGCCGTTTTGCAGCGCATTGCTTTTCGCCGCGCGCGCCGCATGATCATCGACATCCAGGGCGATGATCTCCCTGGCGTCAAGTTTGGCCGCCGCGACAGCCAGTATGCCCGTACCTGTGCCGACGTCGAGCACTCGCAGACCTCCTGGCGCCGCCCGCTCCAGTTCCCGCAGGCAAAGCGCCGTGGTCTGATGAGCGCCTGTGCCAAACGCCACGCCAGGATCGATGACAAGAGGAATCCTGTCTGCTTCCGGCCGCCGCTCGTCGGCTTCCCACACCGGAACCACGATGAACCGCTCCGACACAGTCTGCGCATGGTAGTGCCGCCGCCAGGCGTTGAGATACTCCGCTGCGGCCAGCGTGTGCACGGCAACGTCCAGCGAGCCGGGCCGCAATCCGCTTCTTGCCACACGCTTCAGCGCCGTCTTCACTCTGCCGACAAAGGCGTCGAGCACCGCCTGATCGTCGCCCGACTCAATGTACGCATGCACAAACGCGCCCTCCGGCGGCAGGGCGAGCACTTCCTCATCGATCCACTCTCCGGGAGACGGCGCCGCCATCTTCGCCATCACATCCGCCCGGTCCTCAATGTCAACGCCCCGTGCTCCCGCTGACTCCAGCACCGCACCAACCGCGTCGCTGGCTTCCGAGGTCGTGGAAACCCTGATTCGCCACAGATCCACTGCTCATACCTCTCCCAAACCGTGGTCCGGATAATGCAAAACCGTCGTACAAAGCGATATAGACAGTGTACCATACGCCCTTTTCGCATGCATGCGCCGTCGACGCTGCAATCTTGCCGCCAGCGCATGCCCGGCGACACATTGGAGGCCGAAAAACTGCGCCCAGGATTGACCATACTCTTTATCGGTTTCAACCCATCCGTCACTGCACGTCAGATTCGCTGCAGACCGTTCCCCGGTTTGCGGCCGCGTTTCACCTCGCGCAGTGTCGACAGAAAAGCGAAGGCGGCGATACCGAACAGGAGTACCACAGCGAGGAAGAATCCCACCCCAATCGTGTGCAGATTGTGAATATGCAGCCCGGTCGTAAACTGCAGTTTGTCAAGCGGCAGCACAAGTCCCAAAAACCCGATCAGCACAAATCCCAATCCACCGTAAAACAGCATCATGCCGCTCACTTTTTTCCCCACATACTGGAGCTGCTCCGGCGTTAAGCGACGTCTTTGCATCCACAGCCCGATCAGACTGCCAATGATGATTTGCATGATCATTGTGCCGATCCCAAACAGCACACCCGGTACGAACGCCACTCCGGCGCTCGGCATCGCCGGGGCGATCACCGTATAAAGGATCAGCGCAAACGCCCCCGTTCCCCAACCGGCGACAAACCCGTGCAGCAGAGTCATACGCACCGGAGCGCTGCGCGGTTCGCCTTCCCCGTTTTCCGCCGCGGCGCGGCTTGACGATTTCGGCATCAGCCTGGCCAACGGTTTTGTCGCCCACTCCAGAAAATGCACATGTCTGTTGAGACGCAGAATGTATATGCCGGACACCGCCATCAGCGCTCCCACTGCAAGATAGATCACGTAATCGGCGTGAGCGCTCATCAGTGGACCGACCAGCGCAAAATACGCGAGTTCAGAGGCTATGGCCCTTTGCAGTGTGAAGGTGAGCGAGAACAGCAATCCTGTCTTGAAACCGCCCTTGGCGCTGTAGCTGCCGATCGAATAACTGAAGGTGATGGGCCACGTGTGCTCATCGGGAGTTACCCCGTGCACCATGCCCAAAAGCAACGAGGTAACGAGCAGCACGGGCAGCGACAGATGCCCTGTGGGATTCCATAAGTTGATGAACATGCAGCGCACCTCCGCGATCGTCCGTATACCTTCTCTTACCAGAGTATAATAGCGATCGCGCAAAATGTAAATAGTAATGATTACTTTTATTATTGACGAGACGATGACGCCCGCATTTCTAATTGCATGTCTATCCTGAAAATAATGATGGTCCCTGCCTGCCAGGACGGATCATGCATGCCGCTGCCGCTCAGACAGCCGCGGCCTAAAGGCCGCTAATACTCGCTGCAGCGGCATGCATGATCCGTCCTGGCGGGAGTCCACCGCTGTCGCTAAACTCGCGACGGGCGCAATATATGACTCCTCCCTGAGCAGGCACTGTGTACGCGAAGGACACCGGCGTCGCCATTTTCATCCTGCTGATGGCGGCGCGTCAGCGCCATGGGGGCATTCCTGGCGCTGACGATGCAATGCGCTGGTGAATTCTGACCCCTTGTTCCAACCTCATAAACGCTGGCAAGCCAGATTGTGGGGGCAGCGACTGCCCCCACAATCCGGCCTCTGACACCGTGGATACGAGCCCGGTCCACGATCCACGATCTACTGCCACTTGATGCATTCACCATCACTGACCTGCTGCCCATTGATCCGCCTTCAGACGCGTTTCAGTCCCCCAGAAAGGCGCTCTTCATCCGATCAAAGAGGCTGCGCGACTGTTCGTGCGAATCCTCTCCAAATTCCCTTGATAATTCCCGAAATAATTCCTTCTGTCTCTCGGTCAGGCGACTCGGCGTCTGAATGACCACCCGCACATGCTGATCGCCCCGCGCAATGCCATTGCCCAGTCGCGGCATCCCCTTGCTGCGCAAATGGAATACCGTCCCTGTCTGTGTGCCCTCAGGAACGCGGATCGACTCTCGCCCGTACAGCGTTGGCACAGTAATTTCGTCGCCGAGCGCAGCCTGAACGAACGTAATCGGCACCTCACAGTAGATATCATTGCCTTCCCGGTCAAAGAAATCGTGCTTGTTGACCCGGATCACGATATACAGGTCGCCCGAAGGCGCGCCACTGGCGCCGGCTTCTCCAGCGCCCGAAATGCGCAGGCGTGTTCCCGTGTCAACGCCGGGGGGAACCTTCACTTCGATTTTACGGCGCTTGCGCACAGTCCCTGCGCCGCGGCACGCGGTGCAGGGAGTGGCGATGCGCTTGCCCGTGCCCTGACAGGCTGAACATGTGCGGCGGTTCACCATCCGGCCCAGAGGCGTGTTGGTGACGAACTCCTGAACGCCGCTCCCCCGACACGTCGTACAGGTATCCACCTTGGTGCCCGGTTTCGCGCCGCTTCCTCCGCAGACGTCGCACGTCTCCGTGCGCGGAATCTCGATCTCCCTGTTCAGGCCAAACGCGGCGTCCTTAAACTCGATGCCGAGTGTGTACTCCAGATCTGCGCCCCGTTGCGGTCCGCGAGTACGCCCGCCGCCGCCAAAAAACATGTCAAAAATATCATTGATGCCGCCAAAATCGCCCTGAAATCCGCCGAAACCGGCGCCTTGCGACGGATCCTGATGGCCGAAACGGTCGTATTGCGCGCGTCGCTCCGTGTCAGAGAGCACCTCATAGGCTTCGCTGACCTCTTTAAATTTATCCTCCGTACCCGGATCGTCCTTGTTGACGTCCGGATGCAATTTGCGCGCCAGGCTGCGATACGCTTTTTTGATGTCGTCCTGCGACGCCGACTGGCTGACGCCGAGGACTTCGTAATAATCCCGTTTACTCACAGCGGCGTCCCTCATTTCAAGGCTACTTCTTGTCTTCATCCACTACATTGTAGTCAGCGTCCACGACATGGTCTCCCGCGTCTGCACCCGCTTCCCCCTGGTCTGCATTCTGCTGTGCGGCCTGTTCGTACAACTTGACCGAGAGCGCCTGCATTGCGCTGCTGAGTTCATCATACGCGGACTGAATGGCTGCCGTATCGCTGCCGCCGAGCGCCTCCTGAAGCTTTGTTTTCGCGCTCTCCGCCTTTTCCTTCTCTGCGGCGTCAGCCTTGTCTCCGAGATCCTTGATCGTCTTGTCGGTCTGATACATCAGACTGTCAGCCTGGTTGCGCAGGTCCGTTTCCTCGCGGCGCTTGCGATCCGTTTCCGCGTTTAACTCCGCTTCCTTGACCATCCGTTCGACTTCCTCTTTGCTCAAGCCACCGGACGACGTGATCGTGATCCGCTGGCTCTTGCCGGTTCCCATATCCTTGGCCGACACATTGACAATGCCGTTCGCGTCGATATCAAACGTCACCTCGATCTGCGGAATACCCCGCGGCGCCGGAGGAAGATCAGTGAGCGTAAAGCGGCCGAGCGTCTTGTTGTCGCGGGCGAACTCGCGCTCCCCTTGGAGCACGTGAATTTCCACCGTCGTTTGGTTGTCGGCCGCCGTCGAATAGATCTGCTTCTTCGATGTGGGAATGGTCGTATTGCGGTCGATCATGCGCGTCATCACACCGCCCATGGTCTCAATGCCAAGCGACAGCGGCGTCACGTCCAGCAGCACAACCCCTGTCACATCGCCCGTCAGCACGCCCGCCTGAATGGCGGCGCCGAGCGCCACGACCTCATCGGGATTGACCCCTTTGGACGGTTCCTTGCCCGTGAGTTTCTTGATCGCTTCCACGACTGCCGGGGTGCGCGTCGAACCGCCGACCAGGATGACCTTGTCAATCTGGCTGACAGACAGATCGGCGTCGGCAAGCGCCTGGCGCGTCGGGCCCAGCGTGGCTTCCACAAGATCCGAGGTGATTTCGTCAAACTTGGCGCGGGTCAAGGTCATCTCCAAATGCTTCGGCCCCGTTGCGTCCGCGGTGATGAACGGCAGCGAGATCGAGGTCGACATCACGCCCGACAGTTCCTTCTTCGCCTTCTCCGCCGCGTCCTTCAGCCGCTGCAGGGCCATGCGGTCGCTGCGCAGGTCGATGCCATGCTCTTTCTTGAATTGCTCCGCAAGGTATTTGATGATGCGGTCGTCAAAATCGTCGCCGCCGAGCCGGTTGTTGCCGCTGGTCGCCTTGACCTCAAACACGCCGTCGCCAAGTTCCAGGATGGACACGTCAAATGTGCCGCCGCCAAGGTCAAACACCAGAATCGTGTGGTCTCCCGCCTTGTCGAGTCCATAGGCCAGAGCGGCGGCCGTGGGTTCGTTCACGATGCGCAACACTTCGAGTCCGGCGATTTTCCCCGCGTCTTTTGTCGCCTGGCGCTGACTGTCGTTAAAATACGCCGGCACCGTGATGACCGCCTGCGTCACCGTCTCCCCGAGATACGCCTCTGCGTCAGTCTTCAGTTTCTGGAGAATCATGGCCGAGATCTCCGGCGGTGTATAGTTCTTGTCAGCGATGGTCACCTTGTGGCTGCTGCCCATTTGCCGCTTGATGGACATCACAGTGTGATCGGGGTTGGTCACAGCCTGCCGTTTGGCAACCTCGCCGACGAGACGTTCGCCGTTTTTGGCGAATCCGACGACCGAAGGCGTGGTGCGATTGCCCTCCGCATTGGGAATGACGACCGCTTCGCCGCCTTCCATCACCGCCACGCATGAATTTGTCGTTCCAAGGTCAATTCCGATTACTTTTGCCATCACTCGTTCATCTCCCTTTTGTTCACTCGCTCACCTGAACCATGGCCGGACGCAATACCCTGTCTTTCAGATAATACCCCGGGCGCAGCACAGCCGTCACCGTTCCCGGTTCCTGCTGCTCGGACGGACCGGACAGAACCGCCTCGTGCAGATTGGGGTCAAACGGCTGTCCTTCCGGTTCCATCTGCCGGACGCCGGCCTGCTCAAGAATCGTCTGCAACTGCCTGTACACCATGTCGACGCCTTTGGCCAGACCTCCGGTTTCCCCGGTCTGCGCCGCGGACTGCATGGCCAGCGCAAAATTGTCCATCACAGGCAACAGATCGCCGATCAGCTTCGCGTTTGCATAGGAAGAGAGTTCTTCCTTTTCCGTGCGCGTTCGGCGCCGGAAATTGTCGAAATCGGCGTGCACCCTGAGCAGTTGCTGTTGCAGCTCGGTCACTTCCATCCGCAGAGCGTGACACTGCCGAAGAGCATCATCAGCATCGGAAGCCGGCTCGCGCTCTGCGCCGGCGCCGTCGTCCTCTGCTGCTCCCGCGTCCCTGTCGTCATCCGGCGCTGCGCCCGCACCAGCGTCCCCGCCGTCGACCGACGTTGTGCCCGCGTTCCGGCGATCATCCGTTGCTGCACCCGCGCCCGCATTCCTGCTGTCATCCGGCGCTGTGTCCCGCAATGAAGGCTCCGCTGCCGGATTGGCGTTCTCGATTCCATCCCGATCGTGTTCGACAGTCAATATCGATACCCCCATTTACCCGTACGCTGATCTCTGGCAAACACTCGCCCTCAACTCACATAGAACTTTGTGAGCAACTCGCTCAGTCCTTTTGACAGGTGCCCCAAGAGCGGAATCACTCGCGCATAGTCCATCCTCGTAGGCCCGATCAGCCCAATGACGCCCACCGGCAAGCCGCCCACCGAGTATGTCGCCGTGATCAGCGAACAATCGTGCAATGACTGAACGTCATTTTCGCCGCCGATTCTCACCTGCAGTTGCAGCGCGGACTCAGCGCCGCGCAAAGCTTCCATTACGTCATGGTGACGCTCCAGCCAGGTTAAGACAGGCTGCGCCTTGTGGACATCGCGGAACTCCGGCTGCAAGAGCATGTTGGTCGCGCCGCCCAGGTACACTTTCCCCTCCTGATCGGTCTCCAGCCAAGTGACAACCTGATCCAGCAGATGCACCGCTTCTTCATAATCGCGCATGTGGCGCGTCAGCTCATGCGTGATCTCTTCCAAAGCCCGTGACCGGATACGGTACATGAGCGTTCCCGCGAGCCGCGCGTTCAGGACCTGGACCAAGCTCTCCATTTCGTGAAGGGAAATCCCTTCCGGCATACTCACCGTGCGATTATACACCTGTCCGGAGGACGTAACCATCAGAAGCACCGCAGTATGGTCGTTGAGCGCCACAAGCTGCAGGTTTTTGAGGGTCGTGTCGTACACCTGGGGGCCGAGCACGACGGCCGTATACTGCGTGAGATTGGACAGGAACAGCGCCGTTTGCTGCGCCACCCGCTCCATCTCGCCGATGCGTTCCGTGAACAGCGACTTGATCCGGCTGATCTCTTGCCCCGACACGCGGGTGTCGCCCATCAGCAAGTGATCCACGTAAAACCGATAACCCATCTGTGACGGGATTCTGCCCGCCGAAGTGTGCGGCTGCTCCAGATACCCCAGTTCTTCGAGATCGGCCATTTCATTGCGAATCGTCGCCGCGCTGAGACCCAGATCAGTCTGTTTTGAAATCGTACGCGATCCCACAGGTTCGGCTGAAAGGACATAGTTGTCAACAATCATGCGCAAAATCATCATTTGCCGGTCGGTCAACATATGTATTCCCCTCCTGACGGAGCAGCCAAACAAACTCTGGTCTTGTTAGCACTCGATCGCATCGAGTGCTAACGATCAACCAAAATGTATCAGAATCACTGCCATAGTGTCAACTGAAACTGCGCCGAATTTCGCGCCCTAACTTCACCGGGATATGCGCTGCGCCAGCAGCCGGGATGAAAAAGCGACTGCAGCGTTTTCCACAGAAGCAAAGCCCGCTTGGGGAGGGGTTATATATTGCGTCCGTCGCAAGTTTAGCGACAGCGGTGTCTGAGCAGGGGCGCAATATATGACTCCGATCGGCAGGGGCAACTTTTCGGCACAGATTTATGAACAAACACCGATAAATGCGGAAAAAATCTCGTTGGCCACTTCGTAATAGGCGGGCGGAATGCGCACCTCCGCCGCGCCCTGCAGCAGTACCCCCTGCTGCGACAGCCGATCCATCGCGCCTCCAAACACCTCGCGCATCTCCATACCATGCAGCGCCTGAAAATGGGAGTAGGACACGCCCTGTTGCAGGCGCAGCCCAAGCATCATCGTGTCTTCCATCGCCGTCCCGGCCGCCACATCCTGAACCTCGGCCACCGGTCGTTCCTTGCGCCGCACCCTCTGGCCGTAAGAAGTCAGCGATCGTTCATTTTGGTAGCGCCGGGACCGCACATAGCCGTGCGCCCCCGCTCCCGCTGCCAGATAGGGCAGGTTGCTCCAATAGACGAGATTGTGCCTGGCTTCCTGACCCGGCCGCGCAAAATTGCTGATTTCATACTGCGCGTACCCGTGCGCCGCGAGGATGTCCCGCGCTGTTTCGTACATGGCAACCTCAGCGTCCTCATCCGGCAATCGCAACAGCCCGGCCTCCTGCCACTTGGCGAACGGTGTGCCGTCCTCCACTTTCAGCCCATACGCGGAGACATGGGTGACCCCGGTCGCGAGCAGGCGACTGAGACTCTGGCTGACATCCTGCAGGGTCTGATCAGGAAGCCCCAGCATCAAATCG
>JAJYTO010000259.1 GCA_021793015.1 Bacillota bacterium | reverse complement strand
CGTTTTGTCACATCGCGCAGCGAAAAACTCATCCGACTCACTCCATTCCTCGCGCCGGACGGGTTTCGTCCGGCAGCGGCAGTTGCGCAGGTTGCGCCGAATGGCTCACGGCCCTTTGTCCAGGCTGCGCCGCGTGGCTTACGACACTTTGTGCAGGCTGCACCGTGTTGCCCGCGGTCGTTTGCGCAGGCTGCGCCGCGCGTCCCACGGCTCTTTGCGCAGGTTGCACCGAATGGCTTACGGCACTTGGCCCCGCGGCCTGTGTCGCGACGGCGGCGGCATAGTCGCGCCGGAGCAGGAGACGAGCGACAAAATAGCGTCCCAGTCCGTAAATGGAGAGCACAATCGCCATGCCGATCACGGTGAGCGCAGACCCCTGGGACCACTCGAAGGCGTTGAATTTGGAGGCGATCAGGACGGGCAACGGCGGCGATCCGGCGGGATACAGAAGCGATGACGCCGGCAGTTCAAACAGCACGCCCGTGAAGGTGAGAAAGAAGGTGGATACGACCGTCGCGTCCACCAATGGCAGTATGATGACCCGGATGACCCTGGCATTTTTGGCGCCGAGCACTTTGGCGGCCGTGAAGAGGTTGGCCGACACCTGCGACAGGGCGCCGATCTGCAATCGGATGGCGTAGGGAAGGCTTCCCGCAATGTAGGCCATGTCCAGGCAAATGGCCGTTCCGTACAGGACAAGATGGATCGGGATGAGCCAATCCGCATTCCAGGCAAAGACGAATCCCGCCGCCAAGACCAGTCCCGGAACAGCGATTGTGGCGATGGTGAGGACGTTGACCGCGCGACTGACCAGGGACTTTCCGAACATCGCCTGCAGCGCCATGACGAGTCCCAGCAGCATCGTCGCGCCGGCCGCGATCGCGGCGTATGCAAGGGATGCGGACAACGCCTGCAGACCCTGGCTTCCGTTTTGCAGCGCCTGCGCATAGTGGTACACAGACCAGTTGGAAGCGGCGACGCCGTTTGCCCAGTGTCGCCACAGCGAGGCGCAAATGGTGGCGCCCAGAGGAAGAGCGATCGCGAGCAGCGCGATGACAAAGGCAATGGCGCTGATGGGAGTCAATTTCTGCGGCGCATGGGCAGCCCGCCTTGTATGCGTCGACAGCGTCGCGTAGTTGCGCGTCTTTAGAAAACGGAACTGCAATACCAACACAACCGCAGTCACGGCGACAAGGAGCAGTGAAAGACCGGCGGCGGCCGAGTAGTTGACGGGCGCCTCATTGAGTGCTGAGTAAATCTGGTAGCTGAGCAGCGGAATCTGCATCTGCGGTGTAATGGCCGCCGCGAAGCCGAAATCGCCGAACCCTTCCGCGAAAGCGATCGACGCGCCCGCCATGAGGGCCGGCGCCAGGAGGGGCAGTGTGATCCGCCAGAAGATGCGCGTCTTTCCGGCCCCAAGCATGCGCGCCGAAACGCTCAGTTCATCGCCCACGTTGGCGATCGCCTGCGTCATGGCCAGATGGACAAAAGGGAAGTAACGCAGGCTCATCGCCGCGATCAGGCCCGCGGGCGTGAAAAACCAGTTCGACCAGCCGGGCGGCAGGTTGAACAGTTGCGCGAGAATGCCGTCGCTTTGCATCAGGATCAGCCATCCCTGCGCGATCACGTACGAAGGGGCGAAGAAAATGAGCCATACGGCCAAATCCAGCAGCAGTCGCATGGTTCGTGGAGCGCGCTGGCTGCCAAACGCGGTGACCGTTCCGATGATCGTTGCGATCAAAGCGGACCCCAGCCCAATGACCAGTGAATTGAGCAGGGCGGCTACGTTGCCCTGGTCCTCAAACACCTGAAAGAGCGGCAGAAACGACGGTCGCCAACTGGTGTGATAGTCAAACAGGCTAGGAAAGATGATCTGGATGAACAGGGCGGTCAGCGGGTACAGGATCAGGACGGCGATCACGACAAGACTGGGTGCGGACTTGAGCGTAGCCCGTATCCGCACCCATGCCGGGTTATTGAACGATATTTTCATGGAACCAGTTCTGGATCTGGTTGAATTGGCGCGCCGCCGAGACAGCGTTGACACGGATCCAGCGGATGCCGGTCTGCGGACGGGCCTTGTTTGGTTTTATGCCCTTGATGATCGGGTTGAAGTATGAATCGCCGCCGCCGTTACTCGGATTGGCCATGATGCGCTGGCCTGCCGGGGAAAGCACAAACGCAACGAATGCCTTGGCGGCCGCCAGATCGGGCGCGTGGCTGTCGATGCCTAGAACGCCGGGCAACATGTACACGCCAGACTTTGGATAGACCAGCTTGATCGGTTCTCCGCTCACTTTCGCCTTGGTGAGCGCCGAGTCCTGGATCATGATGGCCTTGACCTGCCCCTCTTCGAGGGCCTGCAGAGTGACGCCGTTTGTCGGGAATACTTTGAGTCCATTCGCTTTCAGGTTCTTAAAATACGCTTCACCGTGCGACGCGCCCATCTGTTGGAGGATGCCCGCGACAAACGGATATGTCGGACCGGATATGGCGGGATTGTTCATGGCCACGGAATTTTTGAAAGACGGAGACAAAAGCGACTGCCAACCGGTCGGAGCGTCTTTTTGCGGAACCAGCCGCGTGTTGTAGGCGATGGCGGCGGCAGCCGTAACGCCGGTGGGGAAATAGGCGTGGTTTCTGGGCAGCAGGGACCATCCGAGCGGCGTATAGTTGTGTATGTCCGCCGGAATGAATCCGCGTAGCAGCATTCCCTGGTTGGCGAGGGTCTGCATGGTCGAGTCGCCGTCAAACCAGGCGACATCCCAGTGCGGATTGGATCGTTCCGCTTCCATGCGAGCAACGATATTGCCCGTGGAATCGTCCACCAGAGATACAACAATGCCCGTTTTTTTCTGGAATGCCTGCGCCATGGACGCGTCGTATCCTTCGGCCGAGTAGAGAACAAGGTGTCCTTTGGGCTGGCTGGCTTCTTTGGCGACCGACTTCGCCGTGCTGGCGGCCGCGAACTGTCCGCTGTAACCGGTGAGAGCGGCCGCGCTGAGCAACACGGCGCAAACGGCAATGATCGTGCTGCGCTTGCTGGACTTCACTGCAAATTCCCCCTTTGTGATGTATGGCTGATGATACAGCCTTCACTCATTGTGCGGATGGATTGTAAATGAAGATCGAGACGATGGTTATGGCAATATTAAGGGCAAGTTAACGACTCGTGAATGAACTGCCGCTTTGTGTTTTCGGTTGATCGAAGAGCGATGATGCATGTCCTTGCGAAAGGGCGACACACTAAGTTGCGCGGCAGCGTTCCGCGCCGCAACGGGGTCCCCTCAGAGGAGTGAACATCCGCTCGGATCGGAGTCATATATTGCGTCCGTCGCGAGTTGTGCGAAGCGCTGTTTGAGCAGGGGCGCAATATATGACTCCGACCTGCAGGGACAATCTCATTTTCGGTATAGACAAGATTACGCACTATACTGTAATATGCAGTATAGTGTTGTACACATTGAGCGATTACGAAAGGTAGGGTGTTAACGATGGCCCAATTTACGATCGAAAACGCAAAAACGGAACTCATCCATGCGGCGGGGCTGCTGCAAGCCTCCGGCGTCCTCTTCAAAGGCGAACACGCCAACCTGTCCGCCCGCATTGACGATGATCGCATCGTCATCACAAGGGGCGGGAGCATCGCCGCTCTTGATGAGGACAGCTTTGCTGCAGTAACCCTGCAGGGAGAACCGGAAGGCGACATCGACTCCGTCACCGCCGAGATCGTACAGATGCACACGGCCGTATACCGGGCGAAGGCGTCGGTGGGCAGCATCATGCATGTGCATGCGCCCCATGCGACAGCGTTTGCCGTTGCCAACCAGCCGATCCCAATCGCGTATGAACCACTTGTCCGGTTCGGTTTCACGGAGGCGATCCCGGTTGTTCCCTGGGCGCCGCGAGGGTCGGACGCGTCTGTGGGCGGCATTGTCCGGATCGTGGAGGAACATCCCGGTCTCGCGGCGGTGTTGCTGGCCAATCATGGCGTGCTGGCCTTTACTTCGAGTCCGATGCAAACGGCGCGGCTGCTGGCGACGCTCGACGAAGCGGCGGAATTGGTGCTGCATGCGAGACTGTTGGGCGGAGAAAAGGTGCTGCCTGAGCAGGTGTTTGAGCAAGTGAAACGGAGTATGGAGCAGTTTGGCTCAAAAGTGATGGCCTGACAGCCTGAGAGGAACGGGGGAGACGCGCGCTGTGGGAAAAGAGGGGGGCGTTCCAGGGAACAGGAATCACCACTTGCCTGCGTTTTTATTGCTCTGTCTGGCGGACGGCGAAGCGCACGGAGGCGCCTTGTGGAACCAGATCGCCGCTTTGCTGCCGGAGCGCTTCGGCGTAGACAGCGGCGCTGTCTACCGGGTGTTGAGAGAACTGGAAGAACGCGGGGCTGTGTTGTCCAGATGGGAAACAGGAGGCGTTGGACCAGCCCGGCGGGTGTATCGGATGACTGAAAACGGATGGGACGAACTGGCCGTTTGGCAGGAGGACATTGCGCGGCGCAAGAGCAATTTGGAGG
>JAJYTO010000258.1 GCA_021793015.1 Bacillota bacterium | reverse complement strand
TTCTTTTGGACGTGATGTGGAATGCACGACAAGCATTGTCTGTGGCGCTGTCTGATAGGGGGTTATCAATTGCTCTCATCAATATGCAACTTGACGTTCTTTGGCGGGGATTTCGGCCACTCGAAAAGGGCCAGGACGTTAATGTCGTAATTGACGAGGCGATTTCCGAAGTCCTCAGTATGAGACCGAAGTCAGACGGCGCTATAGTCGGGATAGGTATATCTTCCCCTGGGATACTTGATCGAAACAGGCTTGAAATTATATCTGCTGCAAGCTATTCTTGGCGGGATGTGGTGCTCTGTGATCTGCAAACGAAGTATGGTTTGCCGATCACACTTGAAAATGACGTGAATGCAGCGGCTGTAGGGGAGCAAAGTAGAGGTGTTGCAAGGGAAGTTGATTCCTTTGCCTATGTTATGGTCAACAGTGGAGTTGGAGTAGGCGTGATCGAAAATCGTCGGGTAATGCTGGGGCACAATGGTTGGGCGGGTGAATTTGGTCACACAACCATTGATTGGAACGGGGAGCCCTGTTTGTGCGGAAGCAAGGGTTGTCTGGAACTGTACATTAAGTGGTCCAGAGTGTCTCATACGCTGTCTGAGATCTTACAGAAGCCTGTTACTGAGTTGGATGATCGAGCCATAGTTATGAAAGAAGGTCTGAAGAGTGGGAGCCTGTTTAATAAGGAAGTCCGTAAGTCTGCGGATCTATTGGCTGCTGGGTTGACGTCCTTGATTAACCTGATTGATCCACACTTGATCGTACTCGACAGCTTTTTCAATCATGTTCCAGAGTTTATCGATTGGGTGCAAGAGGGGTTATTATGGAGACTTTCGAATTTACGGAATGACAGTATTCCAGAAGTAGTCCGGTCAGAATTGGGGGATGTCGCACCACTGATTGGTGTGGCCTCAATGGTTCTTGATAAGGCTGACGTTGTGTCGCGTAGCGGATAGCGGTATATAGCTCCAATGAGGAGAGAAGAAAGGAGTTGATCGGATTGCTGAGAGCCCTCATTATTGGCGGCGGAACTATGGCGCGGACGCACGCCGAAATCTACAGCCGACTGCCTACCGCCGCTGTTGTCGGAGTGGTCGATCCAGACGCTCGAGGCAGGCGGTTGGCAGCCGATCTGCAGGTTTCATTCAGCGAGAGTCTGAGCGGGGTGGACTGGAACGCGGTCGATGTGGCGCATGTATGCGTTCCGACACCCTGGCATCGCAAACTGGTGGTCGAAATCGCAAAACAGCGCAAGCACATTCTCTGTGAAAAACCGATCGCCAGAACACTGGCGGATGCCGAAGAGATGATTGCTGCGTGTGAACAGAGTGACGTTCGCCTGATGATCGGACACTGTGTGCGCTATTTTCCTGAGTACATGCGGGCGAAGGAACTGGTCGACGCGGGGCGAATCGGGCGCGTTGCGGTCGCCCGGCTGTTTCGCGGTGGTTCGTTTCCACCGTCGGATACCTGGCGGGACTGGTACGCCAACAGGAACTGGAGCGGTGGAACCAGCGTCGACCTGATGGTGCACGATTTTGATTTCTTGCGCTGGGTGCTGGGCCCCGTTGCCCGCGTGTACGCCAAGTCGACATACGGTGAGTCGAATCGGCTTGAACTGACTCTGGCCACGCTTCGCTTTCAGAGTGGGGCGATCGCGCATGTGACCGGATCATGGGCCCACGCGGGGTTTGGCACACGCTTTGAACTGGCTGGCAACCTGGGTTTGCTGGAGCATGACAGCTTCAAAGCGGGCGCGGTGTTTCACGAAGCGACCGCTCTTCCCGCGCATGAGGATATGCAGGGTGTTCAGGTGCCCAGAACTCACGTCCACAAAAGCCCGTATCAGTTGGAAATCGAAGATTTTCTCCACGCCATCGTCCAGGACAGACCGTTTAGCGTCACTGCGCACGACGCGCTGGAGGCGCTGCGCATCGGGTTGGCTGTCGAACAGTCGGCCTTGACCGGAATGCCCGTTGATCTGTAGCACGCAAAGGGGGGGACGCGGTTTTGACGCGCATAGGAATTCTATCGACCGCGCACATGCATGCGCACAGTTACATGTCGGCGATCGAGACGCTGCAGGATGTGAGCGTCACAGGGGTTTACGATGAAGACGCAGGCCGTGGACGACAGTTTTGCGCTGCGCACGGCGTACCCTTTCGCGGTGATATGGAAGCGCTTCTCGACGAATCCGACGCGGTGCTGATCGCTGCAACCAACGCGGATCACCGTGGCTTTGTGGAGCGGGCGGCGGCGCGCGGCGTGGCCATATTGTGCGAAAAACCGATTGCAACGAGCGTTGCGGATGCGGCGGCCATGGTGCAGGCGGCCGAGTCGGCAGGCGCGCCGTTCTATATGGCGCTGCCGGTGCGCTTTGTGCGCGCCGCCGCGGAACTGCGAAAGTTCGTCCGCGCCGGCAAGATCGGCCGGATTCTGGCCATGACGGGAACCAACCACGGGTACATGCCGGGCGGCTGGTTTATTGACAGGGCGGCCTCGGGCGGCGGAGCCGTGATGGACCACACTTCGCATGTGGCGGACCTGATGCGCTGGATTGTCGGGAGCGACGTGGTGGAAGTGTACGCGGAGATCGCAGAGCGGGTGCATAACCGCGGCATTGACGACTGCGGCATTCTCACACTGGGATTCGCAAATGGCGTGTTTGCCACGCTGGATCCATCGTGGTCGCGTCTAAAAACCTATCCAACGTGGGGCGATGTGACGCTGGAGGTGGTGGGAACGACGGGCGTGCTCGCGCTGGACGCATTTGCGCCGCGCGTCCATGTCTACGCGGAGGCGGAAGACGGACAGGCCACGCACCGCTATGACTACTACGGCGATGATATGGATCTGTGGATGGTGGACGAATTTGTGCGCTCCGTGCGCTCGGGGCAGCGTTCCGACACGCTGGCGACGGGTCTTGACGGCCTGCGCGCGCTGGAGGTGACGATGGCAGCCTATGAGTCTGCCGAGAGTGGGCGGCCGGTGGCGATCACGCCGTGGCAGCCGTGAGCAGTGCTGGGCTTTGGGAGCAAGGCAGAGTTGCGGAACAGGGTTACGGGGCAGGATCACGGGAAGCCGCAGCCGGAGTCATCAGCCAGTTGGCGTGGGGGCTGGAACCGGGTATTCGGAAACAAATTCTGTATACCAATGATGATGAAGGCTATTGAGCAAACTGCGGACAACGAAAAATATCCAATATATCCATAATTAATATTTCCGAGACTTATTGGCATGGGAATCGATAGAATACCAATAACAATTAATCCAACTCCAGATGATGTGGGTTTCTTGAACGAACCGCCCGCGCATTCCCCCTCCTAGGCGCGAAGCGCCAGGAGGGGGTCAAGCGGGCTATCTTTTGGCTCTGGTCTTTGTTCTGGGCCTACTCAGTCCTTGCGATTCCACGTATCGTTTCACCGTCTCCAAGCTGGCATGCCCGACACTGCCGACGTAGTAGGCCCGATGCCAAAAGAACGGCCTCCAGTAGAATCGTCGCAGATGGTCAGCGTACTTCGCGCGAATGCGCCGGGAACTGGCCGTCTTGAGGTTGTTGATCAGCACGGAAATCTGCAAGGCCGGATGGATGTCAACCAGCAGATGCACATGATCCTCCTCGCCGCCAAACTCCAAGAGCGAGCAGCGCCAGCCCGACAAAATCTCTGCGAAGACTTCGTGAAGATCCGCCAACATCGGAGGCGTGATGACTTTGCGGCGATACTTGGTGACGAACACGACAGACATGGAGGCGAATCGTATACACCGCATGCGATGAGGAATGGAAATCTTGTTTATTCATGGCCTGGAGTGTATCATGGAATTATGATGAACGGTTACCAATTTCGCCTCTACCCGACAAAAGAACAGGAACAAACCCTCTTGCGCTGGATCGGATGCCAACGCCTAATCTATAACGCCAAAGTGTCGGAAGACCGCTATTTTCGCTCCTTCAAACGGCAGTTCCTTGCCGTTGTCGGGATCCCGGTTCCGATTGACCAGGGATACAGCCACTTCAAAACCGAATTGACTCCATTTCTCAGCGAAGTGCCTTCACAAATCCTGCGCAATGGCGCGGTGCTGTGGAAACAAGCCTATAGCCGCCATTTTCAGGGGCTTGGCGGACGCCCGAAATTCCACAAGAGAAGCGGCGAGCAATCAGTTTGGCTCACGTCGGAATTGTTTTCCTTCACACCGCAGGTGGATCGGGAAACGGGCGAAATCCTGCGGTACAACTTGCAGGTGGGCACGCACAAATTTCCCGTCGGCGAGATTGGCTATGTCAGCCATCGTCAACACGAACTTCCCGCCTCCATCCATATCACGGTTCGCGCCGGGAAGTGGTTTTTGTCCTTTAGCGCCAAAGATGATACGGAAAGCGGATTCGACCGCGACAGGGATGCCCTCATCGAAGCGGTCGCGCAAGAGTTGCGTCAACTTCCGCCAGACGTTTTGGCCGGCCGCACTTGCGGAGCGGATCGGGGCGTGGCCAAGCCCCTTGCGACCTCGGACGGTCAGGTGTACGATC
>JAJYTO010000257.1 GCA_021793015.1 Bacillota bacterium | reverse complement strand
ATTTGCGAATTTCTCCTGAGTCCTTGTCGACATATGCCAGTAGCCCGCAAGCAGCCTCGCAGTTAAAACATACGGTCGGTATGAGTTCATACCGATGATATTTCTTGCGCGGCCATGCGCGGGCGTCGAGTTCCTGCCAGTCGTCCCATTTGGCCGGATCGGGATGTGTCTGCAGATTGCCGTAACCCTCGATGGCTTCGAGCTGTTGTTCCCGAATGCTCATAGCGTTTCCCTCCACAGTTAAATCTGAGTTGGTATGACCCGCCGCATGATCGGCGACTTGACGGAACCGGATACTTCATGAGCCTGTTCAAAAAGGGGGCAGGTAAGACCCGCGCAGTGCAAGGAAGCGAGCCAAGAATGCGGACCGAGCGTACGTTTTTGGTACGTGAGGGAGCCTTCTTGGCGCTGACGCGGCAATGCGCCGGGGAGTTCTGACCCCTTTTTGAACAACCTCTTCATGGTTCTCTGGCGTTTGGCGCCCGCTGCTCTAGCTCAGGGGCACTGATTGGCCCGCCTGCACGTATGCGTGTTCATAAGGCAGCAATCCAACGAGCGCCAGGATGGATGCAACCACGATCATCGACAGATTGCCGTTCGCGAGCGTCAGCAAGAGCGGAAACACAACACCCAGAATCAACCCAGTCCAGTAGAACGAACGGTAATGGCCCAAGACCATGTGATGAGCCGCCCGTTTGGCGTCCGCAATCGTGTGCGGAATAACCAGTTCGCTCACCACCAGAGCGAGGTGAACCAGCAACGAGATGATCAGCACAGTGTGCACCACAGCTTGCGCACCCGCTGAAATGGGCAAAAACAGGCCGATCAGTGAGTATGCGGCAGCACCTGCCAAAACGGCTTGCGACAGCAGATGAACGGGCAATGCGAGATTCTGCCAGAGGTCGCGGCCCTTGGCCTGCGCGAACAGAAAGGCGGTATACATGGCCGTGAATCCACCGAAAATCAGACCAAACACGGACAGCGCGCCGTTGCCGCCAGTTACGCTTGTGAGACCGAGGATGAATTGGATTAGCAGAACAACACTGTATCCAGCAATGGTAAAGGATCCTCGTACGAGCCACGACTTCCACTGCGGTCGGGTAAAGATGCGGATGAACCGGGATGGATGCTCCAGATCGTAGATCAGCAGGATCCCCGTAAAACCGAGAAATACTCCGCCTGCGACGGCGTTCGCGATCTCCCATCCTGCACTCAGGGCGTGACCTGAGAATGTCAGGATCGCGAATATCAGAAACACGCCGGCAGAAATCGATTTTGTCCATGTGTACAAGGATACTTCCCAATGCCAGGGGGAATGGTGCGGAACATCGTAGGCGAGTCTTGCCGCAGCGACACTGTGTTTCCCGTGATGTCGTTTCTCGCTGTTGACTGGATATCCTTCCTGCTGATCCGAGTACATGTGAAGATCATGATAGTGCGCCTTTTCCGGATTGAGCGTGTAATCGCTTGCCCCCACATAGAATACTTTTGGATGCGTTCCCTTTTCCGGCTTGCGCACATCCGCCTTGTTACGCGCGATCAACTGAAATACTTCACTGCTCGGATCGTTCAAATTGCCGACCACGATCGCCTCAACCGGGCAGACAACGACACAGGCCGGCTCCAGGCCCTGATCAATGCGGTGCGCACAAAAGTTGCACTTCTCAGCGCTGTTTGATTCCGGACTGATGTGGATGGCATCGTAAGGACAGGCGGCGATGCATGCCTTGCAGCCGATGCACACGTCTCGATCAAAGTCGACAATTCCGTCTTCGCGCTTAAACATGGCGGTAACAGGGCAAATGGGAACACAGGGGGCTTCATCGCACTGGTTGCAGCGGGTGATCTGAAACTGTCGGCTGACTTCCGGATACACGCCGATTTCGATCTGTTTCACATAAGTTCGATTGACTGCCAAGGGGATCTGATGCTCCGATTTGCATGCGACAGAGCAAGCGTGGCAACCAATGCACGTATCCTGGTTGATCACCTTGCCCCAGCGTACAGGCGGACGCTCCTGTTTGGGCAGCAAGTCTAATTCAATCATGGCAGAGCCTCCTTACGCCGCTGTTTCTTCACATGACAGCGTAACACTAGGTCTGCGCGCGTGGGTAATGGGATTCTTGCATGGGGGTATTCACAAAATGGATGGATGGATCACACAGTTTCGCCAATGAAGCGTCATGAAGGTCTATCCCGGAAAATCGCCGCAGGCGTATTTTCTTCCCGGTTGTTGGTGGCGCGAAGCGTCATGAAGGTCTACCCCGGAAACACGGTGGCCCGTGCCTGTCAGGACGGATCATGCATGCCGCTGCCGCTCAGACAGCCGCGGCCTAAAGGCCGCTAATACTCGCTGCAGCGGCATGCATGATCCGTCCTGGCGAGAGTCCATCGCTGTCGCGAAACTCAGACCTGGGAGGCTGCTCAAGCTTGTGTTTCCTGGGTATAGGGAGACATTACACGCAGCAACTGGGTCGTCAAGTCGTCGCTCTCCTCCCGATCGCTCTCGCTCGCCTCCAACTGTTTGACAAACGCCTGCAGTTTGTCTGCAGCCGTCTCCCCCTCTTCTTTTGGGAGCAGAAAAGTGACCTCATGCTGGCGCGCAAGGGGCGATTCGCCATAGCGCACCCGCAGCACTTCCGGTCTCCACTGCATGATTGTCTGCCACACCGCCACCTGCTGTTCCGGCGTGGTAGGCAGGTGCTCCGGCAGGTACAGTTCAATCGTTTGCTGGCCAATGAACAGATAGAGGATCAAACAGGGATCGTCATCCAGAACGCCTGCGCCCCATTGCAACTCAGAAATGAACTGAGTCTCCCGCGGCAACGCCATGGCGATGTCGCGATTGTCATCCCAAAGTGTGATCACACCTTCGGATTGCCCCAATGCTACTGGGATGATTTGCATTTCGAAAACCTCCGCTCACGGTTGAATATCGTTTTGGATAATCAATGAATCCTGCGTCGCCGGAACAGGTCCTCCAGCTGCTCATCCGTAAACCGTCTGATCACATGCCGGCCCCCTTCCGTTCCAATGTTCGCCTCGAAAAAGAACGAATACACGGTCTGTATCATGGCTTCATCCGTTTCCACCCAAATGTCGAGCGCCAGCAACTCATCGACTGACGGCTGATATCCCATTAGTTCAACCGTCTTCCCAAGTGTTCGGAAATAGGCGCGCCCGAGCCGCAGTTGCGGCCTCATCAGGGAATAAAAATAGTCCTCCTCTTCAAGTGGAGGCGCCACATAGATCCCGTGCAAAAAGAGATGCAGTTCCACGGCCGTAAGCGATACTTGCGCGTCCCCGTCCTGCGGCTGAATCATATAGCCGTTAAAGCGCCGGCTGGACGCGCCGAGTTCCATGAACATCCCCAGCCACTGGCCATAGCCCATGTCGGTGGTCAGATCAAATTCCATATAGGCGGCGTCCTGCGCCAGGATCTGTTCCGTAAGAGTTTTCATCGGCGTATACATGGTTATCGATTCACTCCCGGCCAACGTCCTATCTCATCCAGTCAAAAATACAATACCACAACCGAGCGTTCCTCTATAGATCCGTTATAATGGACACATCAGACAACCGGGAGCGACGACAACCATGGCCGACATGCGACACAGAGAAGGGAAACTGAAAACAATGCACACGATCATTGGCGACTTTACCAGAACGCTCAAACAGATCGCAACACTGGATGAAGTGGAGTCCATACTTACCGGCACCATCTCTCCATCAAAAAGTTATCAGGAGTCACTCACATTTCAGTATTTTACTGATAACGGACTAAAGTTGCTGGCGAAAACCACGACTGCGGTGCAGGAGATATTCATAGTCACACAACAGCCGGACTTGTTGCTTGACGAACTTCAGAAGGCGGGATTCGTGGAACGCGAACGAACGGACGTGCGCCACACCCACCCGCACAGTCGCAAGCGCTCTGGGCGACAGCGGTCTTCAGACCGGTTGGAAGCAAAGCCGTCGGTCTCGGCGGCAGGGTATCGGCAAGGGGCCGTATCCTCAGCGGCCGATCACCCACAAAAAAATCAGGCGGCTGGCGCCGGCGCACAAACAGATCCCCTGACGCTGCGCCAGATGCTTGACCCGGACACTGTGGCCAAGCTGATGAACGTGAAAGATCAGGCAACTCCCAAGCCTCGCGAAACAGCCTCGGAGGATCGCAAACAACCGCCTACGGGAAAACGAACCGGCGCTGTGGGGGGAGCGGCGACGTCACCCGAAGGCGACCGCGCCGCTCGCTTCCCCGGGGGAACCAAAGCGCAGACGAAAGACGATGAAGACTTTGCGAGCCTGTTTGCTCCGGAAGACGATTCCGAATCATTTGAGGACCTGCTCAACAAATCCAAACTCGATCCAAAATTCTTCAAATAGCAACTGGCAACGACGCGCATCGCAGCCGCCGCAGCCACCAACAACCGGGGAGAAAATGCGCCTGCGGCGATTTTCTGAGATAGCAGCTTCGCACCATGTGTCCATCGTCTTCGCGCACACGTAAGCGTCAAATAGGGCCCACCTG
>JAJYTO010000256.1 GCA_021793015.1 Bacillota bacterium | reverse complement strand
GACCAACAGGATACGCTTCCCGGGAGTACTTGGCGACGGCCGCTACGCACGATGCAATCAAGGTGCATCAGGCGTTCGCGTGGAATCCCTCCATCCGCGGCGTTAAGTCGGAGGATACGATACTGGTGGGAGACAAGGAAAACGAGTTCCTCACCCATACGGGTGCGTGGCCTTGCCAGACGGTCGAATACAATGGACGAATCTATGAACGTCCTGACATCCTGGTGCTGGAATAGCTTCAGCGCGGCCAAGTTGCATGCTGTTCCCGCACTTTTGCCGTCGTCAGTTGAATCAGTGGAATGCTTGCGGCTGTCTTCATATTCTTGGCCGTTCGGACACGCATTCATGGAGCGGATTCCGGATCGGGAAGAGCAGTCGCTGACGGCGGCGTGGTTTTTGAGCACGAGCGCACGGTACCTGACTTCCGATGAAAAAGAACGACAGAGATTTTGCTTCGCAAAACTCATGTGTTGAAAGAGAGGCTGAAGAACATGGTCGATCTTGTGAGGGAAATTGCAGAGGAAGAGTTTGCGAAGGGTGAGGCCAAGGGCGAAGCCAAGAAGGCGATGGACGTGGAGAAAGCGATGCTGGCGAAAGGGCTGGATATCGCGCTGGTGTCCGAAGTCACCGAGATCCCGATGGACGAACTGGAACGGCTTCGCAAGGAGATGTCAAACTGAGTTCGTCAGCGCTGATTCTCACTGCGATCCAACATCTTCCCGCTCACTGAGTCTACAGAAGTCTTGTGTTTTGTCGAATCGATGCGAACCCGGCCAGAGCGGTGCGGGTTTTTTGTCGTCTACAAAACTTGCGCGAAAAATGGGCGAACTGAGTGTGTTCCCCGCCCATGATACTACGATAGACCCATAGTCACATAAGGGAGTTGCACCCTGGGATCGAGCGAATCAAACAGACATAAACATATGACTGTTTGATTTAGTCGAAAATCAGCAGAATAGATGGTGTAGTTATTCAATAACTCGCGATAGTCTATTGTTTTTTGTTTGATTCAATTGTATACTTCGGTTGCAAAAGACATCTTCAAGACCTCTGGTAAGCGATTACGAAAAATTCAGGCGGAATGAATCGATGTGAAATGAACAAGTTGATTTGTCACAGGTATAAAAGGGAAGGCAGAGCGGAGGTTCGTTCAGTGAACACGGATCAACAATCTTTCGAGAAAGTCTATGTGGTTTCCCATACCCACTGGGATCGGGAGTGGTATCTGGATTTCCAGGGATTTCGCACCCGCCTTGTGTACATGCTGGACGGCTTGATCGAAACGATGGAACGCGATCCGGAATATCGCTACTTCAATATGGACGGTCAGACGATCGTGCTGGGAGATTATCTGGAAATCCGGCCGGAAAACGAGGGCAGGCTCCGCGCTCTCGTTCAGGCTGACAGAATCCGCATCGGGCCATGGTATGCCATGCCCGACGAATTTCTCGTCAGCGGCGAATCACTCATTCGCAATCTGGCAAAGGGCGTTCGCATCGCAAGATCTTGGGGGGTGAAGCCGCTTCGTTGCGGCTATATTCCCGATATTTTTGGCCACAACAGCCAATTCCCGCAGATCTTACGAGGATTCGGAATCGACAGTGTCGTTTTTTTTCGCGGTTTCGGCGATTGTCCCACGGCGGAGATCTGGTGGGATGGAGCCGACGGAAGCAGGGTGTTGGGATTGAAACTCTCCGAGGATCGGTCGTACTCCGACTGGTTCTTCGCCGTGCGTTGGCCGTTTTCCGATCGCGATTTCGCGTATGAGCCCAGCGAACTGGTCGAGCGGACGAAAGCTTTTCTGGAGTATAAATGCAAACGCGCGACCACGGACATCACGATCGCCCTGGACGGAGTGGACCATGTCGAAGTCGAGCCGCGCCTGCCCTGGATGTTGAAAACCTTGAATGATTGGGACCTGGGCGTGGAATTTGTCCATGCCGATCTGGAGCAGTACATCGATGATTTGAAATCGAGAGTCGCCGATCTGAGGGTATACACGGGGGAACAGCGGGAGCCCGGCGACAAGGGTGTCAGCAACAATGTGCTGGCAAACACGCTGTCCTCCCGTGTTCATTTGAAGCAAATGAATCATCATTGCGAAACGCTGCTGGAGAAATGGGCGGAACCCTGGGGCGTCTTCGCTATGCTGGAAGGCCGGACTTATCCGCAGTCTTTTTTGGCGAAGGCATGGGAGTACCTGATCCAGAACCACGCGCACGACTCCATCTGCGGTTGCTCCATCGATCAAGTTCACCTGGACATGGTCGGTCGGTTCGACCAAAGCCGGTTGATCAGCGAACAGATGATCGGCGAACAGTTGAAATTCTTGTCCAACCATATCGACGCGAGGGACTCTGACGGCAAATTCCTGTTGACCGTATTCAACGCGTCGCAGGATCCGGTCGACGGTGTATTCGAGGTGGAAGTCTCGCTGCCTGCGGGAACGGACGCATCGGTCAGACTTCCCCTTCATGGCTGCACGTCTTTCAAGATGTACGATCATGAGGCAAACGAGGTTCCGTATCAGGTGCTTGAAGTGGAGAGAGACCGCGTGCAATTGCATCGCCGGTACGGGGATATTCCCGGTTCGGAGGTTGTTGACCGGTTTCGAATCGCGATGAAAGGAAGCGTTCCGACCTTCGGCTACACTTCCTATTTTATTAAGACGCTCGCGATGGAAGGTCCGAGGCACGGCGAATACAGCGCCGAACGGATGTCGACGCCCGTCCGTTATCCGGGAACCATGGCGATCGATGAGAATACCTGGGACAACGGCCGTCTGCGGCTGCAGGTGAGGCCAAACGGAACGGTCGATGTAACGGATCATCAAACTGGCCGCACGCACGCAGGGTTGCTGTTGTTCGAGGATGAGGCGGATATCGGGGACGCATGGACACACGCCAGTCCGGTCACGAACGAGGTGTGCTCCACATATGGGGCGCAGGCCGACATTTCCGTCGTGTTCGACGGTCCGCTGCAAACGCGCATCCGAATTCGCAGCACGATGCGCGTGCCACAAGAGATTGAGCCCGGGAATGTGCAGCGCAGCGCGGCGCTGACCGGTCTTGAAATCATGACGGATCTTGATTTGCGGAAAAATGATCCCGTCCTTCGTTCCCGGACCCATGTCAAAAACAATGTGCGGGATCACAGACTGCGTGTGCTGTTTCCATCGGGACTCGAGACGGAGCGATTCAAAACCAGCACGCCATTTGATCTGGTGGAGAGAAACGTCAAGAATCCGGACTACTCGCAGTACCTCGAGAAGTTCAGCGAGGTCGTACCGCATAATGGCGTTATTGCCCTCGATGACGGTCACTCCGGGTTGGCCATTTACAGCAGGGGGCTGTATGAAGCGGCTGTCCGGGACAATGAACGGCGAACGATCGCCATGACGTTGTTTCGCAGTATCCGCAAGGTGGTCGGCACAAATGACACGGACGGCGGACAACTGCTCGGGGATCTGGAGTTTGAGTATGCGATCCGGCCGTTTCGGGTCGAGGGCGACAGTTCGGGCTCACTGTGGAAGGAGCATCAGCAGTTTGTGGGCGGCGTCCGGTCCGCGCAGCGCCCCGTGGACAAGGTGAATTTCGAGACACCGCATCGCAGGGCGATGGACCTGCCCTTGGTCAAATCGTTCATTCACCTGGATGCGCCGGACTTGATCGTTTCGACTGTCAAAGAGTCTGAGGATCGGCCGGGGAATTGTGTGGTGCGTCTGTTTAACGCAAGATCGGTTCCCGCAAAAGGGACGGTCTCGTTTGATCGTGCCCTGAAGTCGGCGTCTCTGCTTGACCTGAATGAAACAGTCATCGCGGACGCGTCGTGGGATGATCGTCATGTGAGCGTGGCAGTGGGGTCCAAACAAATCGTCACGCTGGAAGTCTCATTTTTGTGAGCGACATTGTCGGCGCGGCTCTCCGCGGCTCTCAATGTAGCTGTCAAAGCGGCTGTCGAACCAACTGCCGAAGTCGCTGCCCAACCGGGCCTCAAAGTGGTTCTCTGGCAGGCGACAGATGCAAGCCATGACTGTTGCCGTCACACTTGATAACTGGGGTGATCAAAATGTCCGCGCAACGCAGACCGAATATCATTGTATTCATGACCGACGATCAGGGATACGGGGACTTGTCCTGCATGGGCGCCACCGACTTCAGGACGCCCAATATCGACCGTCTGGCCCAATCGGGCGTGCGGTTTACCAATTGGTATTCCGCCAGTCCCATCTGTTCGCCTTCGCGGGCCGCTCTGTTCACAGGCAGATACCCGGCTAACGCGGGTGTCCGTTCGATTCTGGGCGGGCGCCGCACCACAACGGGGTTGTTCCCCGAGGTGCCGACCCTTTCATCGGAACTGAAGACATTGGGTTATCAAACCGCTCTGTTCGGGAAATGGCACTTGGGCCTGGACGAGGCGTGCCGGCCGAATCGCCACGGATTTGAGGAGTGGATGGGGTTCATGGCGGGCTGCATTGATTATTATTCCCACATCTATTACTGGGGAATGGGTGGGGACGTGAATCCCACCCACGATCTGTGGAAGAACGGAACGGAG
>JAJYTO010000255.1 GCA_021793015.1 Bacillota bacterium | reverse complement strand
CACTTGCGCCAGCCCGAGTTCCTGCGCAATTCGCAGACGCTGATGGCCGGCAATCACCGTGTAATCCGGCAGCACCTTGAGCGGATCGCGAATTCCGTTCGCTTCGATGCTCCGCTTGATCTCCTCGTACTTCTCCCCCGCAACGTCCGTAAAGTAGTCGGCGTTTTTTGGGTGCGGCTTAAGACGGTGAATATCGACCAAATTCACGAAACAACACTCCCTTCTACCGATTGGCGACACGGGTGACAAATCCTACTCTTCTTCAAGCGGCGGCACGGAATCCTGATTCTCCAACATCCGCGTCACCAAGCGGATCGCATCCAGATTCCGCATATACCGTCGCGCCTCCCGATAGTTGGCTTGGGCCAGGAAACCCGACTCGACTAGGCGCTTGGGCCAATGGCGATCCACGCGATAGAGCGCACTGATGGCAGCAATACGCGCGCGGGATGTCGGCAGGATCGGATCAGCCTCTGCGGCAACGATCGCCAAGTGGGTATACATGTGCCGATGCTCTTCCTTCAGATCCAGAAGCGCCCATGACCAGTCCAGGGCGCGGTCCACAACCTCCCCGTCCACGTCGGTCTTGTCGAGTTCGGCCATCGCCATCCCCAAAAGCGCATCGCGTTTTGGCAACAAAATCTCCTCTTCCGTTGTGGTGTAGCTGACCAGCAGTTCCTTCGCCATTTTGCAGCTCCCCTTTCCTACCCATCGGCGCCGCGGGTGACAAAACTCACCCCTTCCACCGCACCCCCAGCGTCATCGCCATCCCTTGCGCCAGGTCGGTCAAATCAGTCACTGCGTCCTCGCGGGTGTATATCTCATCACACTGCAGCTGGAGCGCCACGTTGACGATGCGGCGATACCAGTCCAGAAATTCGACCTGATCCTCCAGGAACGCCACCTGTTCTTGTGTCACTGCGCCCGCCTCCCCAAGATCTTCTCGCAAACCAATCGAACCCGAATGAAACTCATTCCCCGCCCGCCATAGCGACTGTTCAAGCGCCGACTGTCGAGAACCTCCACCTGGACCACGCGCCAGTGCCCATCCTCCCGTTCAATCACCGCGCCCGCCTTGGGCATCAGTCCCACAGTGTTTGCCGTGTACTCGGCGTAAAACTCCTTTTGATCCGCCGCAGGGCACGTTTCATGCGTCGCCTTCCCGTCGGCGTACTGAATCGTCGTGCCGACCGGGAATTTCCGCCCGCAATGCTGACACGTGCCGGGATAACGCGCGATCATGCGTTTTCCTCCTCACGCCTCGATATGGAGGAACCAAAAGCATTGCCGGTAGGACACTGCGACCTCCAGTCCCTCGATCACCAGGTAATCCAGTACAGTCAGAGCAAAGTTGCGAGTGTCAAACCGATGAGTTCTCCACCGTCCGGTGTTTCTTTCCTCGATCATAGCCATCGCCTGTCTTTGTGCCTCGCTCACGCCACGTTCACCGCCGTTTTTATGCCATGGTTGAGTCGCCTGTTCTTGTGTCACTGCGCTCGTCTCCCTTCCGGTATCCACTACCAGACCCGCTGTACTTCCCGCGCCGCCTCCACCACATCGCGCAGCAGTTCTGGAGACAAGCCAGCCTCCTCCATCTTCTGCGCCAGTTCGTTGTAAAGGTCGGCGTAGCGGTTCCATGCGGCGGGGAAGTCGGTGCGGGATTCCGTCTCTGTCGAATAGGCATTCATTCGATTCATCTCCTTGTTTGCACAGGAGGTTTGCGATACAATGACAGTAACGCACAGTCCTGTGCGGTTGTTTTCTGAGAGCATCCGACGTTTGGCGACGAGGCGGGTGCTCTCTCAGTCTATTTGCGGGTTCTCTTCGCGGAGTGCGAGAAGTTGTCGCGAAGGAATTTGAAACAAGTCTTCCAATTTGTTTGCAACGCCCAGCGACGGGGTACGTTTGCCTCGTTCGACTTCCGAGATCATCTGAAACGTCACTCCCACTCGTTCGGCCACATGTCGTTGAGTGAAACGCCTGATTCGTCTCTCGTGGATTAATCGATCGCGGGCCATCACATCACCTCCAAACTCCACTATTAGTGGACTGTTGTTTTGATCATAATCCACTTTAAGTGGAGTGTCAAGGGGAATTATGATGCTAGAACGCAAAGTTTTTGCTGAACGTTTGCGCCAATTGCGCAAATCGCGCGGGATATTCCAAAAAGCGCTCGCTCAGGAATTGGGGATATCGTTTCAGGCTCTAAGCATGATGGAGACTGCGGAGCGATGGCCCAGTATTGAGGTTTTGGCTGCCATTGCAGATTTTTTTGATGTGTCTACCGACTATTTACTGGGCCGCAGCGACGATCCAGATCGGCGGTAAGAACACTGCTCTTTTCGGATGAGAGGAGTAACACTTGTGACTAAAGTTGTGGTAATTCTAGGGGCAGGTGCTTCCCACGGCATCGTTTCATCGACACAGGAAATTACAGACAAACTTCTGGATTACGCAATTCCTCAAAACGATGATCCATTTAGTCCGCGATACAACACCAACCCACAAACATATTTTAAAATATTACAAGAACGTTTGGGAGGTAGAGTAACATTCGAACAACTTCTGGATGAAGCTCTCAAACAGGCGAAAGGCAACAGGCACTTAAACGATTCCGCTCCGCATATTACTGCGGTGTTGCAAGGATCTTATCTAGCCGCTTTGACAATCTACGAAGATATGGAGAAAGCCAGGAAAAAACAGGAGTTAGAATCCAGCCCATCCGTTCTGCTGCTAAATCGCTTATCCGCCTCTACTCCCCTCACAATCGGAACATTAAACTGGGATTCGTTGCCGCTTCATTGTTCTCCGCATTGGTATGACGGCTATATCCACGACGACACCAACGAATCTAAGTTTGATCGCAATTTTCAGGAGAAATGTGAGGAATCCCACTACCGTCTATTCTGGTTACATGGGTCGATTCACTTTAACCGTCCATCGCCAGAAGAATTGATGGAAAATCCCCGCGACTTCGCTTTCCGATGGTTCAAAGATGCTAACTATGCCTTACATAGATGGAACCAAGGATTGAGCAGTGGACCGATGGGGGACTTGACTCCACAGTTCCCAGTCATAACTGCGGGCAACAAACCAAACCAACTTTTTACTCGGCCTTTTTTTGATTATTGGACAACGTTATTTAAACACTTACTGGAAACTAGTGCGCTTGTCGTCATCGGCTATTCGGGAGGCGATGATCATTTGAATGGTCTCTTGACTGAGGCTTCAAGATACAACGATCGTTTGTCGCTGGTTGTCTGGATTAATAAAGAAAATGAGTTGAACGCGCATGTCGAGCAGAAACTCTGTAGCACCTTAGCAAAGATTTTTCAAGAACCCGCGTACCTGTATGTCAACCCCTGCACCCACCATGGCCAGCGTGTCGATTTGAATTCGCTAGACGGTTTTCAAGAATTCGCACACGTTCCGACTGTGAATCATAGAACCACATGGGTGTATCTTAACGGTATCGATCATCTATGCCAATGTGAGGATGACTTAAGACAATTGGAGGCACTATTGGAAAACGTATATTTAGCGGATGATTCATGACGGATAAGCCAAGGAGACAATTTATATATTGGGATGAATTGGCTAGTCTGCTGGATTCGATCAGTTTGGAACGGAAGCAAGAATTTTCGTCGAAAGACACCAGCAAGTCCACATTGCTATCCGGGCCCGCTTCTCCACGCGCCTGTGATCCGAACAATCGGATATTTCTCGCATGACGCTTCGCGACAATACAGTTGATTTCTTCTCTGTATGATTCCATCCACGGCGGTAGTCAGAGCGTTGCTGGCCTATAGCGATCCCCTCCTGCTTCCCATTATATCTGCAAATAGCGCCTGCCATACAAGCAATATGTCTATGGGCGACAACAAAACCGCAGGAGCGCCGGTATCGTTCAAATATGTCCTATTTGTGCGGGAGGGGTTTGTGTGTGTACAAAGTCTTGCATCATATTGAACCCCATCGAAAAGAGAACACCGATGCTAACAAATGCTATAATACCCTGTGGTTGACCATTATATGGATTCGGAAAGGGTGCTTAATTTATGAACAAAACAAAAATCGGGATGGTATCTCTGGCTGGAGCCACACTGATCGGACTTTTGGCCAGTGGATCGGCGATGGCGGCTGGACGATATGTGAAGTCTCTTTTTGAATCAGGGTCAATCGCTGTCAACGGTCGAGTGGCGACCCGTGTCGGTCTTCTCAATTTTGACCGCACATTGTACGCCCCGGTGGCATCGCTGGCAAGCGCGCTCGGCGGCAAGGCCCGCATTGCACACACGTCGGTGAATCTCACCGGCTTGCCGGGCATTGTGAAAGGGGGCGCAGTTCTCATAAATGGGGCTCCCGTTCCTAATGCAAGCGTCGCCGAGGTCAATGGACAAGCCTATGTCTCGGCAAACGCGGTCGCCAGTTACCTAAACGTTCCGAATGAATATAATCAAAAGACGGGTCAACTTGCGTTTGGACCTCAACCAGCGGGAAGCTGGTTCAGGACCTTGTTCCCAACACCCTACTCTTTAACACCGGGCTTGACTTGGAGCCAGCCAACCACGAA
>JAJYTO010000254.1 GCA_021793015.1 Bacillota bacterium | reverse complement strand
TACGCAAACGGAGTATGAACAGCGTTTTCGAGCCCAGGGAACGCCGATTCGACACCTGCGCGCCTTTCCCTCCCCACTCCCTGGCACTGACACTTCTGCCCGCTGACATAAGTGGGACTGGCCCCACATACACTTAGGGAACAAGCCTTTTCCCTGGGAGGGTGGCCGGTTGAAAAGCAGAATGTGGAGTGATCTGAAAACGGATTTTAGCGGTTCCCCATTGATTCTGGGCGTGATCGGGGCCTTTGTGGTGTCACTGTTATGTACGTTGGTCATGGCAGGCATTTATACCTGGACCACCATTTCAGAATCGACGCTCCCCTATACCGCCTACACGATCAACGCCATTTCCGTGCTGTTTGGCGCCGTCCTGTCGGCCCGAAGCGCCGGGATAAAAGGATGGTACTACGGTGGTCTTACAGCGCTCGTGTTCAGCGCCCTGTTGGCGATCGTGGGAAGTCTGGTCGATCTCAGCGCCGCCTTTCAGTTGGAGACTCTGGTTCGCATCGCTATTTTGGGGTTGATCGGGGCGTTTGGCGGAATGATCGGGGTCAATCTCAAGCGGTGAAAGCCGCCTGTCAGGACGGATCATGCATGTCGCTGCCGCTCAGACAGCCGCGGCCTGAAGGCCGCTAATACTCGCTGCAGCGGCATGCCTGAGTTTTGCGAAGCAAAATCTCATCGTCCTGGCGAAACACTGGAGAGTCCCGCGCTGTCGCTCCTGGCCCGCGCCTACAGAGTTGTCAAGATCAGCGGGCCATCGGAGGTGATGGCGAGCGTATGTTCATATTGCGCGGACAGAGAGCCGTCCACAGTGCTGGCGGTCCATCCATCAGCGGCGATCTGCGCCCTGTAAGTGCCCAGATTTAACATGGGTTCAATGGTCAGGCACATTCCCTCGCGAAGCACCATCCCTCTTCCCGCGTAACCATAGTGCGGAACCACCGGATCCTCATGCATCGACCGACCGATGCCGTGACCCGCAAACTGCCTGACAACGGCCAAGCCGTGCGCTGTCGCGAACGTTTCAATCGCGCTCGCGATATCGCCGATCCGATTTCCGGGAACCGCCTGCTCAATGCCTAGAAAGAGAGCCGTTTCGGTCGCGCGAAGGAGCCTTTCCGCATCCTCGGACACTTTGCCGACAGCATACGTCCAAGCGGAGTCGGCAAGCCATCCCCGTCGATTGACGACCATGTCAATTGTCACGATATCCCCTTCCATAAGCGGCGAATGCGAAGGAAAACCGTGGCAAATCACATCGTTGACCGACGCGCAGGTGGCATACGGGTATCCATGATAGCCTTTTTGTTCTGGAGTAGCACCGTGCTCACGCAGGTACTGTTCGACAAACTGGTCAATCTCCCAGGTTGACACTCCGGCGCGGACGCGTTTGCCTATCTCCTGATGACACGCTGCGAGCAGTTCTCCTGCCTCGCGCATCAGGGCAATCTGCTCCGGAGTCTTGATCGTTACCATCAGCTAATCCTTGCGGACGGCATTGATCGCGCTGCGTTCGAACGTGACTTCCGTGTCGCTTCCGATGCGCAGTCTCACAGTGTTGGTGTCAAGCGCAGTAATGCTGCCATGCATCCCGCCGATTGTTACGACGTGATCCCCTGTTTGCAGCGACTGCAGCAGTGACTTGCGTTCACGTTGACGCCTCTGTTGCGGACGGATAAGCAGGAAGTAAAATACAACAAAGATCAAAACCAGCGGCAGATACTGGACCAATGTACTGTTGTTCATAGCATCATCCCTCTCTTGACTGCATATCAGCATGGCGGTCTAACCCGAAAAATCGCCGCAGGCGTATTTTTCTTCCCGGTTGTTGGCGGCGCGTGAGATTTTGCTTCGCAAAACTCAGGCATGGATGTCTAACCCGGATATTCAGAGTGGGACACCGCCTCATCATTATAACCGTATGCATCGAAAAATGCCTTGCGCAAGGCGAGAAAAGTTCCCTGTTCGATGGCCGTGCGGATATCCTCCATGAGCTTCACCAGAAAGGCCACATTGTGATAGGAAGTGAGACGGATGCCGAACGTCTCGTCCGCCTTGAGCAAATGTCGGATATACGCCCGCGAGTAGTTTTTGCATGCATAGCAGTCGCAATTGTCGTCGAGTGGACCGTAATCTCTGGCATACGCGGCGTTGCGCACGACAACTTTTCCGCGCGCGGTGAACACAGTGCCATTGCGCGCAATCCTTGTAGGCAATACGCAATCGAACATGTCGACGCCCCGCATGACGCCTTCAAACAGATCGTCCGGCGCGCCAACACCCATCAGGTAGCGCGGACGGTCGCGCGGCATCCACTCTGTCGTGGCCGACAACACCTCATGCATCAACGATTTCGGTTCCCCAACGCTGAGACCTCCGATGGCATACCCAGGAAAATTCATATCCGCCAATTCCAACGCGGCCTGTTTGCGCAGATCCAGATCCATGCCGCCCTGAATAATGCCAAAAAGCGCCTGCTCATCGGGACGGCGATGAGCCGCTTGCGAACGTCTGGCCCAGTTCGCGGTCCTCTGGAGAGACAACCGCACGTATTCGCGCTCAGCTGGATACGGAGGACACTCGTCAAACGCCATAATGATGTCGGCGCCCAAAGCATTCTGCACCTGTACAGACTTCTCCGGGCTTAAGAAACGCTTTTCTCCCGAAATATGGGAGCGGAACTCCACGCCTTCTTCAGAGATTTTCCGAAGCGGCGACAGGCTGAACACCTGAAAACCCCCGCTGTCAGTCAGCACAGCCCGCGGCCAGTTCATGAACCTGTGCAGCCCGCCAGCCTCCCGCACAATGTCCTCGCCCGGCCGTAGGTGCAGATGATATGTATTGGACAGAATCACATGCGCGCCGATGGCGATCAGTTCATCGGGGCTCAGCGTCTTGACTGTCGCCTGTGTTCCCACGGGCATGAAGACCGGAGTTTCAATCACGGCGTGAGGTGTCCGAATTCGTCCCCGACGCGCGCCTGTCACTGGACAGGTGGCAAGCAGACTGAATGATAACGCGCTCATGGCAACAAATCCATCCCGTCTGAAGAGTCTGTGAGCAGTTGGCTGATGCTCCTTACACGATGAACATCGCGTCGCCGAAGCTGTAGAACCTGTACCCCTGCGCGACCGCCGTCTCATACGCGCGCAGCAGGCGCTCTCGCCCAACGAGAGCGGACACGAGCATCAGCAGCGTGGATCTTGGCAAATGGAAATTGGTGATGAGCGCGTCAGTTACGCGAAATGGAAAACCGGGAACGATAAAGATGTCCGTATAGCCCGAATAGTCCCCGCCCGCGTTTTGTAAGGACCCACCGCCGGAATCCATCCCGCTTTGCAGGAGCCAGGCGGATTCCAGGGCCCGCACGGTGGTGGTTCCCACACAGACCACCCGTCCTCCTCGCGCCTTTGTCTCTTCCGCCGCGGCCAGAGTCTCTTTTGGGACGGTGTACCATTCCTCATGCATGCGGTGCTCTTCTATTCGCTCGCTTTGCACCGGCCGAAAGGTGCCAAGCCCGATGTGCAGAGTGATGTACTGGATATCCACGCCGTCTGCGCGGAGTCTGTCCAATAACTCGGGCGTGAAATGAAGCCCCGCCGTTGGCGCGGCCACGGAACCCCGTTCCCTCGCGTAGACCGTCTGATAGCGCTCCGGATCCCCCAGATGCTCGGTGATGTACGGCGGCAACGGCACGCGCCCCAGCGTTTCCAAAAGAGCGTCAAACACCTCCCCGCTCGCCGAAAATTCCACCACGCGCAGGCCATCCTCGCGCGCACCGGTCACGACAGCCCATAACTCGCCCCCGCCAAACACGATCCGCTGACCGAGTTTGACGCGTTTTGCCGGGCGCAGCAACGCCTCCCAAGCACCCGGAGCGGCAAGCGGCCGCAACAGCAACAATTCGATGACAGCCCCCGTCGCTTCCTTGACTCCGATCAGGCGCGCAGGAATGACGCGCGAATTATTTGCGATGAGCAGATCGCCGCCCCTCAGCAGACGCGGCAGATCAAAAAAATGACCATGCTCAATGACGCCCGTTGTTTTGTTTAACACCATGAGCCGCGAATCGCTGCGGATGGGCGCAGGACTTTGCGCGATCAGATGCTCGGGCAGGGAAAACCAATACTCATCCGTATTCATGAAAGGAAGCCACCGCCTGACATCAGCGCCATGCAACTGCCGTCTCCGCCTCTTTCGGAAGGGAATTCCTCCCTGTCGAGAGAAACCTGGCAGCCAAAGAGCTATATTCCCCACACATCCAGGGTCCGCCCTTTAGGGCGGCGTAGTTGACAGGCTCATGATACGCTTGGCCTACGGATAAGACAAGCGGCATTCGGAGCGGAAGATTGCGCATTTACCTGAAAGCGCTGTAAAGCCGCGGGTGTTGGCCACTGCGATACAAGGCGCGACCTTGATCCCTGTCCACTTTCTTCCTCAGGCGCACTACTATAAAGGTCAGGCAAACAACGGTTGATAACAACATTTAAACATAAATATCAGAAACTGACGACACCACGCATGTGGTCTCCCAGTTGCTTTGCCAGCTGTTGCAGCGTAGTTCGTCGCTGCTTCCGCCT
>JAJYTO010000253.1 GCA_021793015.1 Bacillota bacterium | reverse complement strand
GATCTCGCGCGCTCACTGCGTCGCCAAAAGTGCTTCTGGCGGATGAGCCGACAGGCAACCTGGATCCCGACACGGCGGCGGCGATCATGGAGATCTTCACAACGCTTCACGCCCAAGGCATGACCCTGGTCATGGTGACGCACGACATGCACCTGGCAGCCCGGGCCCAGCGGCAACTCACCATCTCTCAAGGACAGCTTCAAGTCAGAGGAGACACACATGTGGGAGCAACTTCTTGAAGTGTTTCACAATTTGCAGCGCAAGCCATTCCAGAGCACGCTGGCCATCATCGGCATCCTGTGCGGAATGGCGGGCGTGTTGATCCTCTCCTCCATGGGGGCGGGCGTGCATCAGTCCATTGACAGTCAGGTTCAGTCCATCGGACCCGGCATGATGAATGTGGTGGCTGTCCCCCCTGCACATGGAACGCCGATCGCATTGACGCAACAGGATGCCAGGGACATTCGCTCCGCCCTTGCGGGACAAGCGATACTCACACCGTTGAGCCAAACTTTGGCAGCCATTGAAGGCAAGAACGGATCTGTCCCCGCGTATGTGCTGGGCGTGAATGCGCTCTTTCCGCAGATTGAGACCATTCAGGTCTCGTCGGGCCAGTTCTTCACTGCCCTGGACGATGAACGGATGAACCAAGTGGCAGTTCTGGGAGACACGCTGGCCCATCAACTGTTCCCTCATGGCCGCGCCGTCGGCAAGACCGTGGACTTGGGCGGTTCCGTCTATACGGTGATGGGGGTATTCACCTTGAGCAACAACGTGGCGGTGTCGGGACCCAACAACCTCGTCCTGATACCGGATCGCACCTACTCATCGCAATGGACGGTCAACCATCAAATCGATGCGATTTTGATCAAGGCGTTCAATCCCGGCCTGGTGCCGCAGTTGAAGGAGGACATTCTCACGGCGCTGCTGCGGAATCATGGCTGGCATACCCCGCTGGCCTCGTTTCAAGTGGGAACGCAAAACGGTATCCTGGCCGCTTCCCAGTCCCTCAAGAACCTTTTTACCATGTTCGTCCAGGGAGCCGTTTGGATCTCCTTCATCGTGGGCGGCATCGGCATCATGAACGTGATGCTCATGGCCATCACGGACCGCCGCCGGGAGATTGGCATCTTCCTGGCTTTTGGCGCCCGACCGCGATACATCATCGTGCAGTTTCTGCTGGAGTCAACCCTGATCAGTCTGCTTGGCACGATCGGCGGACTGATTGCGGGGACGCTCGTTGGCCTCCTGTTGACGACGCAGGGCGTGCCATTCGCGCTGAGATTCGTCGCCTTTGTCGAGGACATGGGTATAGGCATCCTGCTGGGGGTTCTCTTCGGACTGTATCCAAGCGTGAGGGCGGCTCTGATGACTCCCCATGCGGCGATCCAAGAATAGGCGCCGAAGCAACTTGGGCACAGCGCAACGGTTGTGTGTGGCGGGCGCGGTCAATACTCTGGTGCGAAGCGAGTTCAAGACAGCGTGATTTTGACGGAGGCGCCAAAGCGGGGGTAATATGGATATGTCTGATACGTATCAAGTAATAGTATATTTACGTATACTTGTATCTTGGATTCTGTATAGACTAATAAAGAGATCAAAAAAATCCACCATGTATTAATTTCTTAGAGCTAGTGGTCCCATGTTTTCTCATTAGTCATATATGGACATACTGGATAGATTTATGATTTACTGGCAACAAGGGGAGGAGTTGATGATAATAGAACCTACGGACTTTAGTCGGTCGTCATTCAGTTAAGAAGACTAAAAATGTGTAGAGGAGGTTTTCGAATGGAAGAACTATGTCCGCAAGACTTGGATCAAGAGGCTGGATTTAATGCTGGTGACTTTTTCGGCGGCCTCGCCGTGGCTTCGACGACCATATTTGCAATTGCCGTTTTTCCTCCCGATGCGCCCTTGGTACTAGGTGCGCTTGGCGCATTTACTGGCGGGGTTGCGACTGGTGGACTTGTGGGATGGGGTCTGCTCTCCTAGCGGAATCGAATACAAGGCTGGCAAAGCGAACTGTCTAATGCTTTGCCGGCCTTGTTCTTTGGGGGGGTCATGTGACGTGAGACATAGGCATCTGAAATTACCCATTGGGCTGGGTTTGATTGCTGTAATCACAGGATTGGTCGGCACAATTTTTTATATACCAGACGGTTTTCAGAATTGGATGTTCCCAATGCTTTGTATTTTGGCAGGGATAGTCTATATACGACAAGCTCGCAAGTTGATATTGACCTTTCAATTTCTTTTTCTTTATTTCGCCATCGTGCGATTGGCATCCATTATTTACTTTAAAAATGCAGTGAATGTATCTGCCAAAGAATTCTCGTGGGTCATCCTTGTAACAGTCATTCCGCTTGTCGTTATTGCGGTCTTCACCTTCATCGTAGAAAGAGAGAAACTGAAGACTTGGATTCGTTCGCTTTTTTAATGGCGGAAGTCGGTATTTCGTCGCGAAGTGATGGTCGCGAAAGATACACAACAGCACAAACCCTTGGGTCGTACACTTCCCTGATCGCTGATGTTTCTGCCCTCGGTTCCTATGGGAAACGAGGGTTTTTGGGATTTATGGCTATCCCTTTAGCACAGCAAGAGGTACAGGGCTGGAAACAATGGAAGCCATCAACAACCGATTAAACCATTCGCTCTTGAACTTCCTCCGATTGTATCGGTAACAGTATTCATCAAAGTATGCTTGCATGTACTTACCTTTCCGATTTGTTTCAGCGTACCGTTCAGATAGACAACGAGCGCCCGTCTCACGATCTTTGCCGTATCCATCCAGGCCAAAAAATACGACATGGCGAAGGGGATCAAATCGTGAATGGAGCATCCGGGATGGTCGTGTACGTATTCCAAAATCTGATTCAATAGCGGAGCCGGATATTTCTTTGTTCCCCGAATCATTTTTTCAGCACCTCCAATTTGGAATGAGAACGCCGATCCAACTTGTCCGCCATCTGCCCAAACACATAGGCAATATGGCGCCACTGCTCAATCAAAGTCGGTACTACCACACGGGATGTGTCCACGTGAAGGTAGGCAGCAAGCAGTGCCTCGACATCGCCGTCGGACTCAATTTTCATCCGTCGCACAGCCCCCATCGCGTCTAAAATGCCTTTCACGCGCACGGAGTCCAGTTCGATCTGCTCACGACTTTCGCTCAGTTCCAAAACGTGTTCGGGCTTGGTGCTCATTTGTACAAGTTCCGGATGAGCCGACAGCGCCGTTTTGTACGCTTCGCGCTTCTCCGGATCGTTCATCTTGCGAAGTTCCCGCGCCACCTGGACAACGGCAGTCTTGGGTTGATCCTTTAAGGCCGGAATCTCCTTCACAACCTCCACGTGTTGCTGTGCTTCCACGAACGTCATTTGAGGAATACCCGTCAATGCCGAAGCGTTCCGTAGTGAATCAGGTCTCGCCTGTGGTCCGGGGCGGTTTACAGATTTATCTAGTACGGGCCTCGTATTAGATAATTCTTCCTTTCCAGTGACAACGACTGAATCATTACGGATCGCCTCCGATGAACGCGGGGTGACCTCCGAAGAACCCGAAGACACAACTTCCCGGTCAGCGGGAAGACCGGCGATCTCCTCGGGCTGCGCATCCGCACGCAATTTCTCTTGGGCCTTCTTCAACAGCTGCGTCAGTCGTTCGCTTTTCTCGAACTCCGTCAGATCTTTGCGCCGGATGTTTTCCTCCAGTTCGATCATGCGTTTGGTGTGTTCATCCAATTCCGACAGAAGAACGGTTTCGATCTCTTTCCAACCCAACATCTGCGCCACGGCCAGTCTGCGTCCGCCGGCAATCAACTGACCGGATTCATCTACAACAATCGGCTGAATCTGTCCATAGGTTCGCATGGAGTCCGCCAAAGCCTTTAAGTCACCCATCTCTTCTCGAATTCGCGAACCCACTTCGATCTCGGCGATGCGTTTTTTCATCGGCGCTTCTCCCCTTCCTACCCATCGGCGCTGTGGGTGACAAAAGCTCACCAGACCCGCTCGACTTCCCGCGCCGCGTCCACGACACTCCGAAGTAATACGAGCGGAATTCCGGCCCCTTGCATTTTTTGCGCGAGTTCGTTGTACAGATCGGCGTAGTGGTTCCATATAGTGGGGAAGTCAGTGCTGGATTTCGTTTCTGTCGGATAGCCGTTCATGTCATTCGTCTCCCTTGTTTCGCACAGAGGACGCGTGATACACTGAGGACAGACGCATTCCTTGTGCGTTGATGGTGGAGAAGTCGAGTCTCTTGGTCGGGAGCGACTTCTCCTTACTTATTTCTCGTTGCGTTTTTCCAGCCACTTCACTACGTCGCTTCTTCGATAACGAATTCGCTTGCGAGACCCAATGTAGGGCAGCCCTTCGCTCTTTCGCCATCGATACGCAGTAGACGGAACGATTTGCAGCCATTCACACAGCTGCTTTTCGGTCAATAGCTCTTCGTCCATCCGCCTCCCCCGCTTTCGTCACTCTCATAGTACATTGTTTTGCACTGTATTGCAATCTATAATGAGGATTTTTGTTTGGAAACGAATCAACTGCTTTAATCGTCAAGGAGCGAGGGGCAAAAGATCATTACGAAAGAATAGCCCCAAGA
>JAJYTO010000024.1 GCA_021793015.1 Bacillota bacterium | reverse complement strand
CATATCCATCAAGATACGCCGAATATGATCTGTACGTTGCGGCAGTCGGTTTGTTCAATCTATAACTTCGTATACGTCTGAACGCATACTCACAAATTGGCGCCTCTTATCCCGACTATAGACTTGATTCTCTCGAAAACCCATCTTTTGATAATACGAGACCCGATGCGGAAAGGCATCAAGCGTGACAAACCGTATACCGACGCTACCGGAAAGATCCAAACAAAGATCACGAATGTAGTCCAACAACAGGGCTCCGAATCTCATACCTTGGAATCGCTTATCGACTGCGAGGCGAGCGATTTTAACGGCTGGAGCAATTGCATACACGCACGACTCATTTTGTATCTCCGCCTCCTCCAACCGATGAGCATCAGTGCAATCTTGTTCATCCACACAATTAAAATTAGCCAAATTATCGAGATCGCTCTCGTCCATTTTGGCTAATAAGACTGCCTTGAAGTTGATCGTTTCGCGCATTACCGAAGGCCCCGCTTTCCAATCCCTTCAAATCTCTTTTTGCGCTCCAACGCCATTTTTATTTGTTCTTTTGTAGGCTTCTTAACCATTTCCTCCATGACAGCTTTGGCATCGCGGCCGTGCAAAACCGGCGTTGCCTGCAACTGTGTCGCCATAATTTGTTTCCTTCTTCCCCCGCTCACCATCACCACCTCACACT
Organism: Bacillota bacterium; assembly: GCA_021793015.1. Taxonomy (GTDB): domain Bacteria; phylum Bacillota; class Bacilli; order Alicyclobacillales; family SLC66; genus JAKADD01. Next base: position 26,538 of record JAJYTO010000024.1, on the reverse strand, counting down.
ATGCTATGACGAATAGCTTGCGAATGATGACTGTGTTTTTGTCTTGAGTATAACACGAACTATTGGTCTACGAATGTTTGAGGCCAATAATTTCATATGAAAAAAGCGCCCTCGAAAGAGCGCCGAGCGCCAATCCCGACCTCGCTTATTCCGTTGCTTCGGCGATTATGAAATGGCGCGCAAATTGGCCGTGAAACGGAGGGATGCAGATCGGCGCGCACAATACTTTGCTGGCGTCGCGTCCGCAGAAGAAAAGTGGGATGAAGCCGACGAGTGGATCAATCAAATTCGCAATCCTGCAGTCAAGCCGTATTTTCTGGCGCTCAAGACTCTTCGGGAGCGCAACTGGAACGCATTTTACGAAGCGAAGGCGGCCGTAAAGGATAAGGTTGACCTGCTCGTGTTGGACGCCGAAGAAGCGTATGCACGCGGCGATATTCAAATGGCGGAGAAACTGGGACAGCAGGCGATTGACAGCGCCAAGGGAGTACAGAAATACGTTCTGGTAAAAGGGCTGGAGTTGAGCGAGCATAATCCGAACCGTACTTCGTACTTTTGAAACTCGTGTTTGCTCTGAGTTCGCCTGCCCGCTATCGCGCCGTGATCAGCCTTTACAGGCACGATCATGGGTATGTTGCTTTTTGAGATGATTAGGTTGTTCGTCATGCGCCAGCGATGGAAATCTACTCGTGACTGAGCAGGCGCCGAAAGAGAGCAACGATTTGCGTGGATTCCGCACCCAACCCGGCGAAGAAATCCCGGTCCACCTGTTCGACGAGCTTAATGGCACGTTCCAGAACGCCGTGTCCCGCCGCCGTCACCGTCAGGACCTTTGCGCGCGTGTCCACGGGATGTTGTTCGCGGGTCAGCAACCCCTTCGCAGCAAGTGTTCTCAGCACCTGCGATGTCATCATGATATCCGTTTTGGCGAATTGTGACAGGACAACCTGCGTCACTTCGTGGCCTTCTTGCGTCAGCCAAGCCAGAGTGGCCAGCAGAACAAACTGGACGTGGGTCAGGTCGACTTCCTTGAGCGCAACCCGTTGCTTTCGCTGCCATATATTTGTCACTTGCCACAGCAAAAACCCCGGACTGTCGGACGGCATTTCAAAATTGGACTGCAGTTTCCTCTGTTTCAAAAGCAAGGACTCCCTTTACATACTTCACATTCATGGCATCGGTGATGGTCTGAAAATCGCTGACGGAAATCTCGAAGTGCCCGAAACGGAACTGGTAACCCCAGCGCTTCAAGTCCTGCACGAAGGCCAACTGGGGCAAGAGAGGCTTAATGGGCGCCGCCTCACAAGGCAGGTAGTTCACTCTCCGTCTGTATGGAACAAACGTTTCGCTCATCCGGAATGGATAAATTTCATCGCCAAGTAGTTGCCCCACAGAGGTAAACGCTTGGACAATCTCCCCGCCCTTCAGCGCGCTTCTTGGCGAATAGTAGACCAGCCAATCCCCACAGCCCATGCGCGCCAAGGGATTCCGCTTGCCGTGGCAAAGCTGGGCGAAGCCGCCGGCAACCCCACGCCGCACATGGTCCCGAGACGCCACGCCAATCCAGTATCTCATGGAACTATGCCCCCTCGTGCGACCCCCTACGCGTGGATGGATCGGAATCATGTTGTTTCTCGCGATCGCTTTTTTAACCTTGCGCCTCCCGTTGCACGGCTTGATCAATCATAGACCAACGTGGAGGGCATGGCGTACAAGCGAGTCCATGGTTTCTGGAATGCCCTCCGTCATGGACTGGCCGATCTGAGGGCCGAGTGTGTCCGCCGCGGGACCGTCGATTTCGACGCGGTGCGTTACCTTCGTTTTCCCAGATGGGGCTTCGCCCAAGGTATGAATAAACCGTATCACGACCCCTGCTCCCGGTATTTCAGTCTCGTCTGAAAATCCTTTAGCGGGGATGGCGTTGAGGATGCGGAAACGAAGAGAGTCCTGGCCCAAGGGAGTGATTGTTCCCGTTGAGCCGGCAGCAAATGGCCCGTTCAATTCTACGGCAGAGATGCCAGAATCCCAGACCGGCCACGTGGTCACATCGCTGTACAGCTTCCAAATCGTCGCTGAGGACGCTGTCGTTTCAACCGAATGTTCAAAACTCCACATATCGATTCCCCCTTAATATAATTACGCATATTATATACGCACTTATTATATAGAGTCAAGCGCATGTCAGATGAACAGCCGCAGGATATTCTCCGCCGCGTCCGCAACAAGGGCGTACGCGTTGGCCATGGCAGACTCCTCGCTGATCGGCCCTGGACAAATGCTGAAGAGACTGTCCACGCCCAGTTCATACAGCAGTTCCCGACCATCGCCGAGAGCGCCGGACAGACACACCACGGTCTTGCCGCACGCCTTCGCGCGCCGGGCGACCCCGGCCACCGCTTTCCCGTACGCGGTTTGCGCGTCTGTCCTGCCCTCCCCAGTGATGACGAGATCGGCATCCCGCACCGCCTCTTCAAAATGAAACAGGTCAAGCATCACCGTGATGCCGGAATCCAGACTGGCGCCGCACAAAGCCGCCAACGCCGCGCCAACGCCCCCCGCTGCGCCCCCTCCCGGCAACCCAGATACGTCGATCCCGAGCGCGCGGTGAATCTGCTGCGCGACGTGTCGCAGATTGCCATCCAACAGTTCAATCATATCAGGAGTCGCACCCTTTTGCGGACCGTACACGGCGGTCGCTCCCTGGGGACCGTAGAGCGGATTGGAGACATCGCACATGACCCGAATGGGCACTTCCTTTGTTCTCGGATGGAGACCCTGTGTATCCAGTTGGACTATCTCCCCGACATGGATGCCGCCAGGCAAAACCTGCTCCCCGTCAGCGTCAAGCGCGCGCAACCCCAGCGCCTGCGCCATCCCGACGCCGCCGTCATTGGTCGCGCTGCCGCCGATTCCCACGATGATGGTCTCGACCTCGGGACGGTCCAGCGCATGACGAATCATTTCCCCCAAGCCATACGAAGTTGTGTAAAGCGGGTTGCGTTCCTCCGTGGTCAATAGAGTCAGTCCGGAGCAACGCGCCATCTCGATAATGGCTGTGTGCCCGGCCAGTCCATACTCCGCAGAGATCTTCCTCCCCAGCGGGTCTGTTACCTCGCACTCCACGCGCTCCCCTTGCAGCGGTCCGAGGATCCCGTCGAGAACGCCTTCGCCGCCGTCGGCGATGGGAATTCCCCTCACGGTCACGTTGCCGCAACGCGCTGCGGCTTCCTGTACCGCCCGAATGAAGTCGCCGGACGAGAGGCTGCCTTTATAGGAATCGGCAGCGACAAGAACATTCAGCATGACTCACACTCCTCCTCCCGGAAAATGTCCCTGCCAGTTGGATTCATATGCTGTGCGGCAGACTTCTGGGTATCGCGAAATTCTGCGCACCGTGCGGGCTGTGGGATGAGTTTGCCTGAGTTGCACAGATCGCGCGGATTGAACACATCGCGCAACCGCCGCTGCGCCTGCAGGTCCGCGGCCGAAAACATGTACGCCATCTGCTCGATCTTCTCCAAACCGACGCCATGTTCGCCGGTGATGCTGCCGCCGACATCCACGCACAGTTCCAGGATGCGTTCCCCGATCTTCATGGCCTGCTCGCGTTGCCCAGGGATTCGCGCATCATAGCAGACGAGTGGATGGAGATTCCCATCGCCTGCATGAAACACATTGGCAACCCGCAATCCATATTCGCGACTCAGTTCCGCGATGCGCCGCAGGACCTCCGTCAGCTTCGTGCGGGGAATCACGCCATCCTGAACAAGGTAGTCGGGTGAAATCCGTCCGATCGCCGGAAACGCCATTTTACGGCTGCTCCACCACAGGGCGCGCTCCGCATCGTCCTTCGCTGTCCGCACCATGCGCACATGATTTTCTTTGCAGATTCCCGCGATGCGCCGCGCCGTGTCTTCGACTCCGGCCGACAGGCCATCCACTTCGACCAGCAGCACCGCCTCGATGTCCAGCGGATAACCCACATGATAATGGCTCTTGTCGACCGCCTGCATCATGAGTTGGTCCATCATCTCCACCGCTGCAGGGACGATACCCGAGGAGATGATGTCGGACACCGTTCTGGACGCGTCGTCCACATGATCAAAATAGGCCAGCACCGTCTTCACGGCTTCCTGACGCTTCAGGATCTTCACCGTGATCTCTGTGGCGATGCCGAGCGTTCCCTCCGATCCAACGATCACCCCGAGCAGATCATAGCCCACCGGATCGCCGAATGGCTGTCCGAAATCCACGACCTCGCCAGACGGCAGCACCACCTTGGCCGCCACCACGTGGTTGGTGGTGACGCCGTATTTGAGACAATGCGACCCGCCCGCATTCTCCGCCAGGTTGCCGCCGATCGTGCACACCGATTGGCTGGAAGGATCGGGCGCATAATAGAATCCGCGTTCCGCGATTTTTTTCGTGAGCACAAGGTTCACAAAACCGGGCTGCACGACCGCGCGCTGATTGTCAAAATCCACGGCGAGCAATTTGTCCATCCTGGCGAGACTGATGACCAGGTCGTTGTTTCGCGGCGTCGCCCCGCCGCTCAGACCCGTGCCCGCGCCCCTGGGCAAAAACGGAATCGACTCCGCGTTGCACAGTTTCACAATGCGCGACACTTGGTCCGTCGATTCGGGAAACACGACGGCGCTCGGCAGCGATTTTTCGGCGACATACGCATCGCAATCGTAGGCTTTCACCTGATTGGCTTCGAACAGCACATTCTGCGCCGAGACAATCTCGCGCAATGCCGCAATGATGCGCTCCGCAAGCATATCAACGCGCCTCCTCCGCATAGGCCATGTCAAGCAGTTCGACGGTATGCACCACTTCGATATCCTGTTGCCGACGGTGCACGCCCGTCCTGATCTGCAGCATGCACCCTGGATTCCCCATGGCGATGGCGCTGACACCCTCGGGCACGTCGTCCATCTTCCGTTCGAGAAGCTGCCCGGCCATCTGCGGGTGTGTCAGATTGTAGATCCCGGCGCTGCCGCAACACCGCTCCGAATCCTGCATCTCCACGACTTTCAGCCCAGGTATCGAGTGTAAAATACGGCGCGGTTGATCGCGGATGTTCTGCGCGTGGCAGAGATGGCAGGCATCGTGGTAGGTGATCACGTGATCCACCCGGCCCGTCGGAGCTTCGAACCCCACTTCGACGAGCAATTCACTGATATCCCGCACTCTCCCGGAAAACTCTTCTGCTTTGCTGTGATACTCCGGGTCATCGCGAAACAGTTCCGGGTATTCCTTCAACGCCGCACCGCAACCCGCCGCGTTGATGATCACGTACTCGGCTCCCGTCGCCAGGAACGCGTCGATGTTTTGGCGAGCGAGTTCGCGCGCCTGTTGACGATCGCCCGCATGAATCTGCAGTGCGCCGCAACACAGTTGCTGCTTGGGCACCACGACCTCCAGACCGTTGCGAACCGCCACACGCGCCGTCGCTTCATTGATGGAAGCAAAAAATACGTCCATCACGCAACCGGTGAACAGCGCCGCAGTGGCTTTTCGCACACCCTGGGCGGCCATGCGCGGCGGCAGGGTCTGCAGCGCCGGGCGCGCCTTGACGGCAGGAAGCACAGCTTCCATCTCCTGCAAATGTCGCGGCAGAATGCGCAGAAACCCCAGTCTGCGCGCAAGCCGCTGTACCCCTGATCTCTGGTAGAGTCCAAGCAGAAAGCCGATGGCATAGAGCCGCACTGGATACGGGAAAATATGGCGCAAAACGAGTTTCTCCAGCCCTCGATTGATTCCGCGCGGCAATTGCGCAGCATGTACTTGTCCGCGCGCTTCTTCAATCAACGCGCCCACCTGGACGCCGGAGGGGCACACCGTTTCACAGGCGCGGCAGTCCAGACAGGCGAATACGGGGTCAATCACCGCGGCATCGAGCGGCAGACGTCCCTCTGCGGCTTCCTTGATGAGATAGACGCGTCCTCGCGGCGACTGATTTTCATCGGACGATTCCTGGTAAGTCGGACAAATCTCCAGGCAAAACCCACAGTGGACGCATGCGGAATATTTGTCGGCGTCAGGCGCCTCGGCCGTCATGGACAACAGTTCGGGCACTGACGTTTCAATGGAGGACAGCTCAGGGGCCGACGCTGCGGCGATCACATTCGCCATCTCAGATCCCTCCCGCAAATTTCATTGGCGTCAGAATATCGCGCGGGTCGAATGCATGCTTGACCAGCCGCATGACCGCAAGCTCACCCTCGCCGAGACGATGGCTGTGGAAACAGTCGTGGCGGCGGCGAATCGCAAGCGAAGACTTTTCGATGACGCTCTCGCAACCGAGTTCACCGCAGCGCTGGCGTACGGCGCCGACGAAGTCAAGGATTGCGGCCGGATCGTCTGGAACAGTCGCGAATACACGGCCCGTTCCGCTGGGCAGGGAGAACGAATGAAACAACCTCACTTCGCGTGCGGCGGAAAACGCGTCGATATCCGCCGCCAAAGACACCAGTTGCGTCGGAGGCGCCTGGATGCGCAGCACGAGTCCCGACGATTCCAAAGTCTTGCGATAGCGCTCCCAAAATTGAGCGACTTCCTCCTGCCGCAATACGGTGAACGATGCGCCGACGGCGCTTGCCATCTGTTGCAGCGACCTGGTCTGAAAAGCGGCGGCCCGCTCGCCTTCGTCGCAGCCAACGGCGAGCAGCCACTGAACCGACCTGTCGCCTGCGCCGCCCCGAGCCCGCTCCGTCGCCAACAGCTCCAGGCTGCTCGGAATCAGGTTGGCGCCCATAACCTGTGAGCGAAGCGCATCGACTTGCGCTGTCGAACCGCCAAGCAGGCACAACTCCCGATAGGGAGGAAGCGGCTTCAGTTTAAATGTGCACTCCGTGAGAATGCCCAGGGTGCCGAGGGAACCGATAAACAGTTTGGACAGGTCGTATCCGGCAACGTTCTTGACCACCTTGCCGCCCGTCCGAACGAGTTCCCCGTCCGCAAACGCAATGCGCGTTCCGATGAGCATGTCGCGCAGCGTTCCGTACAGAACCCGCGCCGGTCCGGAACTGCCCGTAGCCGTCAGTCCGCCGACTGTGGCCGCTCGGCTGCACACGGGATCGATGCCGAGCATCTGCCCATGCTTGGCCAATAGTTGTTGCAAATCCGCGAAACGCATGCCGCTTTGCACAGTGACAACCATATCGGCGGGAGAGTAATCGACGACCTGACACAGTCGCTCCGTATGCACGGCAATGGCGATTGGCTGAGCGATATTGCCGAAGCCGAGTTGCGTCCCCGCACCGACAGGCGTCACCTTCCAGCCATTCTCGCTGGCCAACCCTAAAACGGCGGCCACCTCATCGGCGTCGCCGGGAAACACGCTGACGACCGGTTCCCGCTGTCCGCTAATGCGGGCGGCCAACTGCGAATCGGCGCGCACATAATCTGAACCTACGCAGGACTTGAGGGCGTTCTGCATGCGTTGGTCAGGAATCTCGAAACTCTCCTCCATCACTTCACCCTCTCACCGGAGATGTTGCCGACATTCATCTAAGAAAATTGCCGCAAGCGCTTTGGCAATGGCGTCTGAATATGTCCATTCTATGACGGGATCGCCTCCGCGTCCAGATTGCGGACAATAGTTCATACGCGCCAACCGCCGAACTAAGACCACCGCAGAACCGCCGCAAATGTGAAAATTCAAGGCATCGGACCTGTCGCCCGGCTCCATCCAATCTGCGAGGCATTGCCGATCCAGTCATTCACCGCCCAGGTTTTCCCGAAATTCTCTCATGTATCTTTGGTCGACGTATGATAAGGTAGACATTGGAACCGTTATATAGCTCCCCATCATGTGTATACCGTTATGGAAAGCCAGACTCGCCCAGTCTTCCGCCGCCCACGGCGGCGGTGGCGGCGTCCGTTGTTTTGTCGTGAAACATCGCCGCAGTTATACCTCTTCTCCTGGTTGTTGGCGGCGCGTCATGAGATTTTGCTTCGCAAAACTCAGACATGGAAGTCTGTCCTGAATACCACGCCAAGCGAATGGAGTGAATCCTGTGGTTCAACCTGACCATGGCAGCACATACGTGGAACCATGCATCGTGTATCAACCCATCGTCGATATCATGACGGGCGGCGTGATTGGCTATGAAGCTCTCTCCCGGCTGGCAGGCCGAGAGGAGGACGGGTTCCGTCCGCTTCACGCGCTGGCCAGGAAACGGAGATGCTTGCCCGCCACTCTGCGCCGGGCGCAGGAACTGGCCCTTGAGCGGTCTCATGAAAGACCCGCGCAGACGATCCTGTTCGTCAACGCGACCTCTGCCTCGCTTCAGGATTTCACGCACATCGCGGCGCCGGGTGAGCGGCCGTTCCAGGATATTGTGTTTGAACTGCCCGAGCGCACAGGCGCATCCGCCAATTGGGATGCGCTGTTGGCGCCCGCGCGCGCTTCGGGAGCGATGGTGGCGATTGACGACTGGGGCGTCGGTGAAGCAGACCCGCTGCGCATGATCCGATTGAAGCCGGATTGGCTCAAAATAGATCGGTCTCTCATCATCCACATCGACCAGGACCCGGATGTGGCCAAATTGATTGAAGTCCTCGTACAATGGGTCGATGTCCGTGGCGTGCGCATTATTGCGGAGGGATGCGAGACGTGGGAGCAGGTGGAACGCTTGCGATCGCTCGGCGTTCGTTACGCGCAGGGGTTTGTGTTGGCCCGCCCAGGCCGCGAATGGATTACAACCGTGCACATGCCCGCTCCGGGACTGCGGCTGGGACAACTGCATGGAGTTCCCCTGGCCCTGGCGCGCGCGGCCGAACTGACAGACGCGCATCTGGAAATCATCGAAAATGAGCAACGCCGCATAGAAAATATTCTTTCCGCCGCCACGAGTTCCACGGTGTCCTGGATTCGCCGCTCAGCGGCAGGAGTCCATCTGGAGGATCCGGACGCCATGAAACGTTACGGAGCGGCGCTGACACAGCATCTGCAGGCACTGACGCGCGGCCGCCTGAGTTTGCTTGACGTGGATCGCGCCCGCACCATTGTGCATGTGCATCAACGGTTGGGTCTGGATCTTTCCTGGTATGTCATGGCCTACCGGGAACTTCAGGCTTTCGTTGCCCAGAGGCTGCGCAGGAACCGCCAGACGAACCTCGCCGAAGCCATTCGCGGCCTCTTCGCGTGGGACATGGCGATCACGATGGAAGCGTATCAATCGATGCTGGACCATGACGCATTGACAGGCATCCTGACGCGCAGGGCGTTTTGGACCAAGGGAGGATATCTTCTGCACACAGGGATGTTGCGCAATCAAGTGTGGGCGTTTGTCATCCTCGACGTCGACGAGTTCAAAGCGATCAATGATACGCTGGGCCACGTGGCGGGCGACAGCATCCTCGGGCAGATCGGGAGTGTGCTGCATGACTTCATGTCCCCGGATTTCCTCGCCGCCCGCCTCGGAGGCGACGAATTTGCGGTGTTGCTTCGCTATCGCACCGCGGCGCGATTGCAAACAACAGTGCAGGCGGTGCGGAGCGCAATCAGGCGATCTGTGAAAGGGGTGCGTCTCACGGCGGGAATCGCCGTCTTGGGCCGTGACGGCGCCTCTCTCGATGCTCTCTACCAAGCGGCGGACGTACAACTGTACGCCGCGCGGCGGAAACAGAGGGGCTCCACAGGGGCGGAGCGGCCAGGCGTCGTTCCACAGTTCCCCTCGACACTATACAGATAGATGCAAAGTCCGCAGGATGGAAATAACCACGCATGGACGGATCGTGCGTAGACACAGGCCAAGCGATAACAGTGTAATGTATATAGATGATGTCTTGGAGGTGCACAAATGGATCTTGTTCGAAAGCAAACTTACATCACACAGGATCAGGATCGGGCTCTGAAGCAGTTGGCGAACGAATACCAACTCAGTGAGGCGGAACTGGTGCGACGCGCTTTAGAGTATTGGCTGGCCACTCAGGAGACAAAGAACGACCCGTTCCAAGATTTGATTGGATGTTTTGACGAACCTGCGCGAGGCGAACATGACGACATCTATCAGTGAATTCCGCCGGATCCTGGTTGACACAAGGCTTAACAGCCACAAACGGTTCAGGGCGCAAATCCGCTTCTGAACCGTTTGTGCTCTCTATCCCTTACCTGATGCATCCAAACACATCAACGAATCCGTTCGATCGCCAAGCCAACCGGGCCAGACCACTTCGGTTCGCGTCACTGATCGACCCAGACACAATCAGACGGATGCGGTCGCCGTTCCCTCGTAATCCACTTCCTCCGTGCCGTCGTTGCCTTTCTCCACGCCCACCGCATTCAGTATCACCGTGACGACAGCCGCCACCGCGAAGTTTGCGATGAGCGCCCATACAGCCGCGTAACCCGGAATCACCAGGCTGCCAATGTGCAGTGGGTAGACAGACGTCTTAAACGCTTCAGCCCACGCCATTCCAGTGCCGACGACCATGCCGACAAGCCAGCCCAAAAGCAACCCCACGCGATGAAACCAACGCGAATAGAGACCGACCACAACAGCCGGCAGCGTCTGCAGTATCCAGATGCCGCCGAGCGTCTGCAGGTAGATCGCCATCGTGGTCGGCAGCCATAAGACAAACGCGAGTGCGCCGAATTTGACCACGAGGCTCGTGATCTTCGCCACGCGCGCCTGGTCTTGATCGGTGCAGTCTGGGCGAATATATTCACGATAGATGTTGCGCGTAAACAGATTGGACGCTGCGATTGACATGATGGCCGCTGGCACAAGAGCGCCAATCGCAATGGCGGCAAAAGCAAAGCCAACGAACCAGGACGGAAACTCTTTCATCAAAAGCATAGGCACCGCGTCCGTCGGCGAGACTGGATGAATGCCGGCCGCAAGCGCCATATACCCGAGCAGGGCCAGAAATCCCAACATGATCGAATAGACGGGCAACAAGGCCGCGTTGCGCTTGATCACAGTGCGACTGTTCGAACTGAGAATCCCCGTAATCGAATGCGGATACAGCAGCAATGCAAGCGCCGAGCCAAGCGCGAGCGTCGCGTACGCCGTGTATCCCTTGGCTCCGATAATGAGCGCCCCCGGCGGCGTATGCGTCGGCAATGCCGCAGCGGCCGTCTGGAAGATGTGCGAGAATCCGCCAAGCCGGGCCGGGATCACGATGACAGCCGCAATCACCGTGATGTAGATGAGCGTATCCTTGACCACCGCGATCAGCGCCGGTGCGCGCAGGCCGCTCTTATAGTCGTACGCAGCCAGGATGACAAAGGCGATGATCAGGGGCAAGCTGCCCTGCAGGCCCATGGACCCAAGTACAGCCTGCATGCCGATCAGTTGCAGCGCGATATAGGGCATGGTCGCGAGTACTCCGGTAACGGCCACCGCCAGCGCCAGGCCCCCTGAGTCGTACCGTCCCTTGACAAAGTCGGCGGCAGTGATGTACCCGTGTTTCTTCGCCACCGACCACAGTCGGGGAAACACCAAGAACAGGATGGGAAAAACCATCAGCGTATAGGGCAAAGCGAAAAATCCCAACGCCCCAGAGGCAAACACCAGCGCCGGAACCGCAATGAACGTATACGCCGTGTACAGATCGCCGCCGAGCAGAAACCACGTGATCGCGGTTCCGAAACGACGGCCGCCGAGCCCCCATTCACTCAGCAATCCCATGTCTCCCTGCCGCCACCTGGACGCCACGAAACCCATGACAGTCACGAACACGAATAAGACAATAAACACAATCAGAGCAGTCCAATGGATCATTATTCATCCCTCCCGCAGGTTCCCCTAGCGTCAATCGACGCCGAACACCATGGTGACAACGCTTTCATCAGCGCTGAAAGAACTCACCTGAACAGCCAGTAGACAGTGGCGGTCAGCACCGCAGAGAGCACAATCCAGATGAATTGATAGAAATAAAAGAACGGAAATCCCGCGATATTCGGCGTCGCGCTCGCGTAAAACGGCGGCCACAGAACGGCGACCCAGGGGATGAAGAGCAATAGATTCCACCACCGGCTGCGCTTCTTGGCTGTCTCCTCCATGATCGATTCCTCCTCTCTACACAAACTGTAAAGCTTAGGCCTTCCTAGCAGATTGAATTATGCCACAATTACGTTCACATGACAATCATCTGTTGTAAATTTGAGCACATGCGTTCCGCATCCCCGCCGGCTGAACCAAGTGTTCCCGAATCGTGTCCAATGCATGCCGATCCGCCGGGATATGCATCCGTCTTTCGTGTTGCCATTCACAGAGGGGAGGGGACACGGTCGCAACGACCGTGTCCCCTCCCCTCTGTGAAACGGCGCCGCATCGGATCACAAGCCTGCGGGTCGGCGCCTAAGATCCCACAAACGTGCGGACTTGGGGCTCGGGCCGAAAGCCAACGAGTTGATTGGCGACCTTTCCCTTCTTGAACAGAAGCAGAGTGGGCAATCCCATGACGCCGTACGGCCGCGCAATGCCCGGATGTTTGTCCGTGTCCACATATAAGAATTGAACTCCGGTTGTCTCTTTTTCAACTTTTTCCACGACTGGACCCAGCCGCCTGCAATACGGTCACCAGTCAGCCGTGAAAAATGCCACAACCGAACCGCCGGCAGACACGATTTGCTTGAATTCCGATTCATTCACGACCTTCATTGACAGGTTCCCCTTTCAAGACAAGCATGGAATCTTTCCTGTTCCAGTATATCACTTTCTGGGAAATGCATCGACCTTGGCACGGCAGGAGCAGGCCGTGTGGGATGACATGAGCAGGCTGTGTGGAATTGAATTGCAGGGGCAAACCGTATGGATGGCATGCGCAGGCTGTGCGGAATTGCAGGGCTGCGCAGTGCGCACAATCCGCGTTTGATTGGCGGCAGCGCGTCAACAAAGGGCAACGAAGGACTTATGGAACACGGTGTCGAACATACTCTCGTATGGCATGTCTGTACACCGAAGGTGGAGGAATGGGCTTTTTCAAGAAACGCACTCCGTCGATATGCGAGATGCGGATGCAGAAGTTAATGCTCGTATTGCAGCAGCAGCGTCTGGTCAGCTTACGGCAGGCGATCGTGCCGCTCGGCGACGATGAATCTGCCGCACAGAACGCGCAGGGATACGAATTGCTCAATCGTCCGCAGCCCAGCCCTGAATTTGCGACGACCGAAGAGTTTTATTCCTTCGCCGCCACGCATGGACGCATCAGCGATGTCGATGTGCGCGTGATTGAGATTGGATTGCGCCGATATGCGGCAATGCGTTCCCAGATCCTGCAAACCACAGGCGCCGTGGGCGAACCACTGCTGTTCATCAATGTTCATCTCTCCACCTTGTTCTCCGCCGCATGGGAGCGGTCGTTGCATTCTTGGCCTATTCCCCATCAGTTTATTGCACTGGAACTTTCCGAGAGGGAAGGTCTGGCAAACTATACCAAGGATTCCGTAAAGCAAAAAATCGCGGAGTTGCAGCAGGGTGGGATGAAAATTGCAGTCGATGATCTCGGGATGGCGTATTCTGGTCTGTACACACTGGCAATCGTCCATCCTGACTATGTAAAGATCGATCGGCAGCTCGTCAGTCGTATACAGGCCGATCCGTATCGCCAGCACATGATGCACGCACTGATTGCATACTGGAAAAGAGAGGGCGTTGCCGTGATCGTGGAAGGCATCGAAACGGAGGACGAAGCTCGCTTCTTTGTACAGGCCGGCGCCGCGCTGGGTCAGGGTTATCTCTTTCACAAGCCTGAAGCGCTATAAATGCGTGTCCGAAACCAACATGGCCTGACGGTCACCGCCAGCCATGGCAGCTTCCCGGAAGCGGCAGGCAAGTTGTGCCGTATAAAAAGGGTCGAGGTAAGACGCTTGCAGGGGATTGGCGAAGCCCGGGCAGGCGCGCGCAGTGTACATGTACGGTACATGAGCACGCCTGTCCGGCGCAAGCCGAGCCCCTGCAAGCGGAGTTCTCGAGCCTTTTTGAACAGTCGCTATAACGAGCAGCGTACGCGATGATCGGATCCAGCGAGAGAATTCGTGACAGCGCCGCCGACTGTGACACGCGCCGCCGCGCGCCCTTTGCCGGGGTGTCCGTCCACAGGGCTACTTGACCACGACGGTCATCTGAATATAGCCCATGTCCTTCATTTGCACATGGTATGTTCCCGGTTTGTTGAACACATACGTCCAAGATTGACCCACGTGAACCAATGGGGATGTGACCACGCCGCGAACCACGAAGTGGTCAGTCCCCATCCCATCGAACAGAAACTTCAGGCGTTGTCCCTTCTGCAGATGCACGATGCCCGGATTGAATTTCCCGTTTTTAATGACAACCTCCATGGGACCGCTCGCCTGCGCCATCGCAGGGGTCGTGATGATCCAGCCGACAGGAGCGCCGAGGTTGCCGTGCGTGAGCGTATGACCCGCAATTTTCGGTTTCAGAGGATTCGCGAGAAGCTTGCCGTCGGGGGCCACATTCCAATATTCACTGTGCGCGGTAATCGCCGGATCGGTGAACGAGACGATAATCGGCTTCGCAAATTTCCCGATCAGCGCTCCCGTCTTCGTATTTGTCGCCTTGAATGCAAAATCCATCAACACCTTCTCACCTTTGGGAGCCCTCATGGCAAACTGTTGAACCGCACCCTCCAGCAGTTCAAAGTGAACTTGCGAAGAAAAGGCGCCTGCTGGCACATGGACGACCAGATGCCCGTATTTGAGAGTCGCCGCATGATCGGGACGGATGGTCGCCGACGCCGCCACTTTCGGGAACCCGAGATGTTGAAAATCAGGCGCGGTCGCTGCAAACACAGACCCCGCCGTCATGGCGAACGTTGCCGCCGACACCGCCGCCGTTGCGGCCAATTTCTGCATCTTATTCATCCATTGTGACCTCCTTGTCTGTTGTTCAACTGCTATACGAAGGAAAGTCGCGATTGGTTTTTAATCATTGGGGTTTTAATCAACTGAGAAGGTTCATCGAGGGAACGCCTGTTTACGATTGCGATTGCATCCTTGACTCTTGAACTTCTGGAGCAGACCCGGAGGGGAAAAGCTGCATGCTCTTGCATTGGGTGGAGGGGGACTCTCCCCCCATGCAAGAGCAAGACCGATTTTAGTTGAACTCGATGATGTGAATTTAATATACCCCGCCACTCTTGAAAATACCTTAAACCCGCACATCCGCACATCCGCACATCCGCCTGTGTTTTATTTGTGAGCCTCCTGCCCTTCGCAATGCCCAGGGCAAGCATCAAAATACGACGGGAGCCATCCTCTCGCCAGGCTGAACATCGCCATGTGATTTCATCTTCCGCGTTCAAGCGCATTTCAAGAAAGCTTCCGTAGGATTTTGAGGTAGGGGTTAGGAACATCCAGAAGGAGGGATCATTTTGAAACAAACATACAAGCTTTGGGTGGCAGGGGCTGTGGCAACGGCGATCGCGGTCAGCCCTCTCACTGCGGGATTCGCTTTCGCCGATACGGCGACGAACGGCGCATTCACCGCCTCTTACCAACATAACGCCGGCATCGAATCGGGGTTGGCGCAACAGGCGCAGGCCGGCATGACCACAAGCGCGACCGCGCAGGAACAGGCGGCGCAGACCGCGGTGCAGGCGATCGCCGCGCAGGTGACGCAGCTCTATGGGTCGGAACAGGCTCTTGCCGGAAGCGCCTCCACCTTGCCAAGCATCAACACCTTCACAAACCCGCGCATCTCCGGTTCCATCGCGAACATGTCCCGCCAGCGCGCGAGTTTGCTCAATGCCGCAGATCGCGCTTTGCAACAGATGAAGCTCTTCAGGCATCGTCATGAGCGGGCCAAATACAACAAGACAGCCCGTGCGCGCGCCTTGCTGGAGTCCAAACTCGGGTTCATCAACCGGGAGATTGTCAAGGCCAAAGGTCAATTGACAGCCACCTCATGGAACGGTCATCCGTATGATTACGCACTGTCAAGTCTGCAACACACGATTTTGCAACTGCAACAGGCGCAAATTCACTACACCCGCACGTGGATCGCTCTTGAGAAGGCTGCATCCACCAGCACTCCGTCAACTTCAAGTTCCATTCCCGCGACGGGGTCCGTAAGCATCGCGGAACCGTCAGGCATGCCGCTGGTTGTGCCGACGTCGATCGTGGCCGTTTTCTCAATCAACGGTTCCACCGCGCAACAGGTGTCGGTTCCTGTCACGGACTTCAACAACGGCATTGTGACGTTTGCCGCACCCAGCGGTCTCGCCGCAGGAACGTATACGGTGACGGTCACCTTCACGGTGAACGGCGCCACGTACAGTTCGACGGGTTCATACACGGTCGGATAGGATACCGATACGGCCGGTAAGAACAGGCGCGATCAGACATCATAAAGGCATGGGCGGTCGTTCGGCCGCCCATGCCTTTATCAGTCCCGGAACCAACATGGCCCGACAGTCGCCGCCGGACATGGCGCCTACTCTTCGGTCGAAGAGTGGGCAGGCGTTCTGCTGATCCGAAGAGCGATCGCCAGGACAAGAATCACCCCTGCCGTTACGCCCAATTCCCAGATATACGATGTCGTTGCAGTACGGCCCATGGCCGTATGGTGCGCACTCAGAATCAGCATCGCCCGAATGCCAGCAATCATGCCCACCATCAAAAAGGGTTCATGGCGAAACCGGTGCGTCTTCAGGAACAAGAGGATGGTATGCATCAATTCGATCAGCATAAAAACGATCAGAAAATGGTCCAAAGAATCCTCAACGAAAGCGGCGTACGAGTTCAACTGCAAAGTCCAGATGAACTCTACGATGATGGCGATCGAAGTCAAAGCAAAGAGCACCGCAAGGACGATGTAGATGACGTCCTCTGCAATGGAGAGTGCGGCGACCAACTTGTCACGCATGCCATGATGCAGCCACTTCTGTTCATCGCCGTCTGGTTCCATCCCCGCACCCTCTTCCGTGTCAATGTCGGCGCGCGTCGACGCTTTTGTGGGTTCATCATACACGAACCTGTTTGCAAGTGTCCATGAATCCTCGTTCACCGCACGCAGAATTTGGAAACGGAAGATTACCGCATCGAATCATAAAATGTCTTGCACAGCTGCGCGACACGATGCAAAATGTGCAGTGATGCACTCATATCGCCTTCAATCTCCAGACTGTGGTCGCCGCCCGCCACAACCTCCACCCCGACCTTTGACACACCGGAGATCTGTTCAACATCCGCTGCGAAAAAGAACGGATCACGGTCGCCAACGATGACGAGCGCATTTTCAGCATGACGAATGAAGGAAATGGCGGAGCGCAGCGGAGTCAGAAACACGTGGTTTTTCACAGGGAGTGTCAGCCTTCCTGACACTTCGCACAGAATCGCTGTTCCCATGCTCTTGCCGACAAGGACACAGCGCCTGTATTGGTCTTGAGGGACCAACCGCTCCAAGGCGTCGCTCACTTCGTCGACGACGGCGGAAAAATCATGGGAGGCAACGGCGGAGCGATTGGACTGAAACCCGTATTCCACTCCCAACACGTCGCATCCCGCCTCCAGAGCCCCCAGCTTTGCATAATGCAGCAACGGCGCATCCAAGCTGTATCCCTGCCCAGGGAGCAGGATGGCCAACGCTTCGTTGCCGCCTGCGCGTTTTGCAAACGAATACCGGGCTGGTCGTCCCCACCGGGACTGCACTTCATGATTAGAGTATTCAATCGGCATCTCGAGCACCTCCCATTTCCCAATATATCACACACCATGCCAAGGTCATAGCAACTGAAGGGGTGTTGACACCTGCATATCCGCAGACCCGCCCATCCAGAACGGCCACCAGACCCCGCCAATGTTTGACGATACAGCCGATACTCCTCCAACGGCTCCAGTGGCGCCGGCGCTGGTGAATTGGCTGGCGCCCACGTCAACCGGTCAACGTCCCGAATGCCTTCCAGGTCCTCATCCCTGCGTTTCCGAATCAAAAGTTGCGGATGATCCACCGCGCGGTCACGCTGCAGGCCAATCGGCAAGTCGCTGCGCCAAGAATGCGGTTGCGCTTCACCCCCAGGCCGCCTTGGGCAAGAGGGCTGCCGCCTCCGGCTATTTCAATCCTGTGGTGGCGACGCCTCGCACGAAAAACCGCTGAAAGACGAGGAACAGGATGGCGATGGGCAGAGTGGCCAATACGCTTGCCGCCATGAGATAGGGCCAATTGACAAAGTACTCCTGTTGAAACATCACAATGCCAAGAGGCACCGTCCACAGATGGGATCGATTTGCAACCAACAGAGGCAGGAGGAAATTATTCCAGGATCCCATAAAGATCATCAGCGCCAACGTCATCAGATTCGGGGTGACCATGGGCAGGGCAATTTGCCAAAACATCCGCAAACGACCCGCTCCATCAATCATCGCGGCGTCTTCCAATTCCTGAGGAACGGTCAGAAACGCCTGTCTCATGAGAAACACGCCCATCGCAGACACCAGCACGGGCACGATCATTCCGCCATAATTGTCTAACAGCCCTAACCATCGCAGCAAAATGTACACGGGCAGCATGACCGACTGAAACGGAATCATCAGCATCGAAACGATTCCCAAATGGAGAACGTTTCTCCCCCGAAACTGAATCCGTGCGAGCGCATACCCCGCCAATGAATCAATAATCAGGTTCCCGACCGTAACGCTCACCGCCACGATGGCGCTGTTAAGAAACCAGCGCGCAAGCGGCACCATGGTCCAGATGGCGATAAAATTGCTCCAGTCAAAGGGATGCGGCCACCAAACGGGTGGATAGGCCATCGATTCGCCAAGCGGTTTCAGGGAAGTCGAGAGGCTCCATGCAAACGGAATCAACATCGACAAAGCGCCCAGCGTCAGAATCAGCAAATAGACGACGCGCACCAGCCTGTAAGAAAACGTGTTGCGAGAACCAACCACAAGCTTCACCCCCTATAAGTAATCGAGCTTCCGCTTGAACCACCAGTTTGTCGCCAGCGTGACGAGCAAAATAAGCAGGAACAACAGTACAGTAGCGGCGGCGCCATACCCCACCTGTCCATAAGAGAAGATAAATTGGTATATCAGTAACACAACCGTAGTCGTTGAGTTGAGTGGACCGCCTGTACCCTGAGACATAATGAAGGACTGATCAAACATCTGCAATGTGCCGACAATCCCCATCACCACGATGAAGAAGGTGGAGGGACTCAGCAGGGGAACTGTGATGCGCGCGAAACTCTTCCATCGATCAGCTCCGTCGATGGCTGCCGCTTCGTACAGTTCCGCAGGGATTGCCTGCAGCCCGGCCAGGAATACGACCATAAAATATCCGGACGTCGTCCAGATATTCAAGAGCATGATGGACGACAGAGCAAACGATGGATTGCCCAGCCAATCCGGTCCGACAATGCCGAAGACAGACAGAAAGCCGTTCAGCAGGCCAAATTTATTGTAGATCCACATGAAGATGATCGAAATCACGGCCGACGAGCTCACAGCCGGAAAGAAGAACGCCAGACGGAAAAAACCGCGAGCCGGAAGATTTTGATTGAGGATCGCCGCCAACAAAAGCGCAATCACGGTTTGCGTAGGCACCACAACCAACGCGAATACAACGGAATTGCGAACCGAGATCCAGAACAGAGGCATCTGAAAAAGCTGCACGAAGTTTTGCCAGCCGACAAAATGCATGTGATTCAGCAGCGACCATGAAAAGAAACTGAGATACAGCGAGTACAGCGCCGGACCCAACGTAAACAGAAAGAGAAGCAGGACTGAGGGCAGGGTAAACAGATACCCCACCCCTAATTCGCGACGCGCCCTGCGACGAAATGCATTGCCCTTGGGGAAGGCCGGGAGTGAAGCACTCCCGGCGCTTTCTATGCCAGCCATTCGAAGTCAACTCCCTGAATGCAATATGGCCATGCCATCCTTCTGCATATTGGCCAAAGCCTGGGCAGGCGACTCCTTGCCCATGATGGCGAGCGTGGTTTCATTGGTCATAGTGGTGCTGGATAATTGGGAAAACCCGGCTGGAAAAGTCCATGGAATGGACCTTGGCAGGTCGGTCAGCAGCCCTTTCAGGACGGGATGCTGCTTATAGTACGGCAAGGCCAGGAGGGATTTGCGCGAGGGCAGCGCGAGCCCCAGGTTCATCCATTTTGTCATGCCCTGTCGGCTTGTCAGATAGCGAATGAGATCCCAGGAGGCTTGCGGATTTGTGGAATCCCGCGTAATTCCATAGGCAACCGGGAAGGTGAGCGTTTCCGCGTTCTTCGGACCTTTAGGCATGGGTACGACGCCAAAAGGCGTTTTCGGATACGTCTGCTCCAGGAATGGCACCAACCAATTTCCCGACAGCACCATCCCGGCCCGTTGCATGCCGAACGCCTGCCCTCCCCAGGAAGCGCCGACGGTTCCAGGCAGAGCCGCCCAGCCTTTTCGATACAGATTCACAAAGAAACTGAATCCTTGCAGCGCAGCCTTCGTGTTGAGCGTCATCTGAGTCATCGCGGGGTTCATCACGCTGCCGCCCGCCTCATAGAGAAATTCTGCCCAGCGCGGCTCCTGTGCGGAATTGATCAGGCCATAGCGATGCACCTTGGGATCGGTCAACCGACGCGCGTCAGCCGCCAGTTGGGCCCAGGTGGCCGGTGGGGATTTGATCCCCGCCTTGCGGAACATCACCGGATTATAGAACAGCGAAAGCGGAGACTGATCCTTGGGAATCCCGTACACGTTCCCGTGATAGCGAAACAGGTTCAGGGCGCCAGGGAAGAAATCCTGCAACGGAAAGTGCGACGCCTTAATGTATTTGTTCAGCGGCATCAGATCACCATTCTTCATGAAAGAACTGGATTGCCCTCCATTGTTCACGTAGATGACGTCCGGAGCGTCGCCAGCCACAAAGCGGGTCTTCAAAACCGCCTCGTAGTTGCCGCTGATAGGGCGATAGTTGACGTGAATCCATGGGTACGCCTTTTCGAAGTATGTCAGTTCCTTGGCCATCAGCGTCGCTTCCACCGGCGATGACGTCCAGCCGCCAAGCGTGATGGTGACCGGAGCATGAGTGGCCTTCGCGGCGGCCTGCTGAGGCGCTCCACAACCGATCAAGCCCGCCCCGAGAACGGCGCATGCTCCGCACGCAACCGCAGTTTTCCACTTTCTATTGCCCTGTTTCATGAATTTTTGACTGCCCTGCTTCATAATGTTTGACCTCCCCCATCTGAATTGAACATGTGACGCAATGACCCTTGTTGCCATGAAATCGCTGCCACAAACGGCGGGCAGTAACGACAGTTGCACGGATATCCTCGCTGGTCGCATCACCCCCTCAATAAAGTCAACTCGTCGGACTCCGCAAACTTCCATCCGGTTGCATTGTTAATGACGGACACCGACAATCCGCCTGAGATCGCGCGTTCCACCACAATGTCAACCGTTCCGTCGCCCAGCGCCAGTCTTGTCACGATCAGGCGCTCCATACCGGGCAACAGCCGGGGATCGCAAGTGAACGCCGCCCGGTCCGGATACACCTTCACGCCGAGCAACGCCCGCAACGTGAGAAGCGGCGCCGCAGCCGCCCATGCCTGCGGCGAGCAGGACACGCGGTACGGCGCCGGCGCCTCGTCCGGTTCCCCCGCATAGCCGCCAAACAGTTCCGGCAGACGCATCTGCGGAAAGTGTCCGGCTGCGCGCAACAGTCCCTCGGCGATGCGGACCGCGGCGTCGGTGTATCCATACTGGGACATGCCAAACAGAATGAACGCGTTGTCATGCGGCCACACGGATCCGTTATGATAACTTAGCGGATGATAGGCGGCTTCCAGCGCCGACAGCGTCCGCACTCCAAATCCTGAGAACAGATCGGGTTGCATGAGTCTGGAGACCAGTTTCCCGGCCAAAACGTCAGGTAAAATGCCGCTCCACAATACCTGCCCCATGTTGGATGTCACGACCCGCAGCGGGGTTTTGTGAACGTCGAGGGCAAGAGCCACGACCGCGTCTTCGTCGATCCAAAACGTTTCGACAAACTGTTTCTGGAGTCTTTGCGCCTTCTGTTGACAATGCTCTGCCTCCGCAACCCGCTCCAGACGCCGGTACAGTTGCGCCCAGCTCTGATATGCCTTGTACACATACCCCTGCACTTCGCACAGGGCAATCGGCCCGACGGCCAACCGCCCGTCCTTGTGCATGATTGAGTCTCCCGAATCCTTCCATCCCTGGTTGGCGATGCCCCCATCGGCCTGTCGATCATATTCGACAAACCCGTCTCCATCCCGGTCCCCGTAATTCTCGATCCACTCAAACGCGTGCTTCACATGCCCCAAAATACCCCTGACAAACGACAGGTCTCCCGTCCAGTTCGCGTATTCGGCGGCAAGCACGAGGAACAGCGGCGTGGCGTCAATCGAACCATAATACGGACCAAATGGGATCTTCCCTGTGCGCGCCAACTCGCCCACGCGCAGTTCATGCATCATTTTCCCGGGTTCTTCGTCGCGGGCCACGTCCAGTTGCCGTCCCTGAAACGCCGCCATCGTGGCGAGAGTGCCTCTGGCCAACTGCGGCTGAATGTGCAGCGCCTCAAACGCGGTGAGCAGGCTGTCCCGCCCAAACGGAACGGCGAACCAGGGGACCCCCGCGACAGGAAACGGCCCGTAGCCGACATCGGTCACCAACATGCGCAAATCCCGCAACCCTTGGCCGTACCAGCGTTCGAAGTCAACCAGTGTCTGAACCTGCGGCGCCGCGCCGCTCCAGTCAGAGTAGCGGTCCTGCAATTCCCGCTCCAGGACGGCAAAGGGAACTGACTCCTCCACTTCAAAAGTCTCAGCGTCCAGTCCAGCATCTGCGGACGATGCGGTTTCCTGTTCAACATCCGCCAAACCCGCGAACGGGGCGGCGTCCCGCCCCGCAACGGCGGTCTCCGCCTTGACCATTACGCTTACGCGCCATGTCGCCGACTGCCTGGCGCCCACCTGAAGCTTGGCGCGCAGGCGCACGCCCGATGTCACAGAAGATCCATCGGGAGATCCATCAGACACGGCGGAATCTTCGCCGGGATCGCTTACATACTCGTTTTCCTGCGCGCCAGATTCAAGGCGGATCATCGTCTTCATCACTTGCCCGTCGGACGCCGTGTAGGAGAACACGGCCATTCCGTTCACAGCCGTCACCCGAATCGTTTTGGGTAATGGCGTCGACAAATATCCCCTGACCTCAAACATGTCGCTGAAATCCACGTCCACCATGCAGTTCAGCCGCAATTCCACATCCTGATCGCCATAGTTTTCACAGACCGTCTCTTCAACAAGCCCGCCATGGCCGTCGATCAGTTGCCGGCGGCTCAGGATCAGCGTGTCTCCGTTCAGCGCGGTTCCCGTTTCAAGCGCTGCCTCGTCATTGCCATACCTGTAAACGCCTTCATAATTGCGGCTCGCATCGGCGCTTAGCAGGTGAAACGACACACCGTCGATGACCCAGTAGAATCGGGACAGTACGCGCGTATCCTTTGTGAACAGACCGTAGGCAAAATCGTTCCGAAGCGGATGCGCTACGTCTCCCTGATTGTCGGTGACGAGAAACAGATCGTCCTCCTTGATGACCCGGAACCAACTCATCGCATTCTCTTCTTTCCAAAACCTTGTTGGGTTTGTCGTGATGTGTCTCTTTCAATCGCAAGAGTCCCCGAACCTTACGCGGACATTCGAATCGATTTATCGATCCGATAATCATTCACGGAAATCGAATCCGCGAACTTTTCTGTGGGCATTTACACTCTTTTAGGTGGTGTCCCTGACAACCAATTCGGGAGCCAGGAGAATGCCCTGAGGCGCGGCCCGATTCTTCATGATGCCCACGACCATTTCAGCAGCCCGCATGCCCATCTCTTGGCGTTTTTGGCGAATGGTCGTCAAGGATGGAGTGGAAAACTCCGCCAGTTCGATGTCGTCGTATCCCACAATCGCCAACTCTTCTGGCACACGGATCGACAATTCCCGCGCATACTGGAGACCGCCGATCGCCATCAGATCACTGGCGAAAAACACAGCCGTCATATCGGGATGACTCTGCAAGAGATGCTTCAACCCATCGGAACCGCCCTGCAACGTAAAGTCCGCTTCATGAATCAGCGTCTCGTCATACCCTAGCCCTGCCTGCAACAAACCTTCCTCATAGCCCCTCTTGCGGTCCCGGCTGACGGCAGCCTGGCTGTAGCCATTCACGAAGCCAATCTTGCGGTGCCCTCTTCCCGCCAGGTGCCGAACCGCCAGCTTGGCCCCGTGCACGTTGTCCGTCGTCACATACCCGCAGTGGTCGCTGAGCAACGGCAAATCGATCACTACGCTTGGCAGAGGCGAGTCAACCACTTCCTGAATGTAGGGATCATCGAGGCGTATACCCATGACAATCACACCATCCAGGCGGCGTTCCATGCAGAAGTCGAGATAGGACACCAAACGCTGCCGAGACGTCGTTGTACTGACCAGAATCAGATCGTAACCAAGTTCCGCAAGGCGATCGTGCATGCCGTACATGACCTGAAACATGAAAAAATGCCCCACCCGGTCCCTCGTCAACTCCGAGACCAGCAACCCAATCGTTTTGGTTTGATTCATAACCAAGCTGCGCGCAACCGCGCTGGGTCGATAGTTCAACTCTTGCGCGACAAGCGCAACCTTTCTGCGCGTCTTTTCACCAACGTCGGAGTACCCGTTTAAAGCCCGCGACACCGTGGTGATGGACACCCCCGCAGCCTTCGCCACTTCCCGAATCGTGACCGGCAACCAATCATCACCTCAATAGCAAACCACCGTAACACTCCTAACGCTTGCAACCAGTCTATCGGAAACGTTTTGGATTTGCAATACCCTATTGCGATTTTTTGAGGGTCTGCTCAGGAAACGGAACAAATCGTACGCTTGGACCCAGCACGGATACGCGCGCCTTTTATTGCGCATTAGCTTCCTTTAGCGCAACATACCTTTCGAACTCAACCCTTGATCTGTATGTACTCCTGCCCGTTATTTGAAGAACAACCTGCAGAGGCGACCGAGTAAGCTAAATCACCAGAAACCACCATCCGAATGAATAATTTGCCCTGTAATCCATTCCGATTCATCACTCGCTAGAAAAACGATTAACTTTGCTGCATCACGAGGTTCGCCAATTCGACCCATCGCGAATTTTGGCAACAAGACCTCTTTTAATTCGCCACTCATCCACCCGGAGTCCGTTGGTCCGGGATCTACGGCATTAACCGTGATTTTAAGTGGCGCCAATTCAAGAGCAACTGATTTGGTGAACGCGGAAATCGCACCTTTTGTTGCAACATATGCTAAATTGCCGGGCTCAGGCGACTTGTCTTGCCCAGACACCATGTTAATGATTCGCCCACCATGTTTGCCCTCAATTTGACGAGCAAACTCTACAGTCACAAGACATGTGCCTCTTACATTCACACTGTAATGAGCATCGAGAATTTCCGCGCTAATCGAATGAAAATCCACATCAACGGAATGTTTGGAGATGTAGTATATTCACCAAACAAAACTGCCCTTGCGCGCGGTAAGAGCGGCTCTGACCCTCCGCATAATCATACATCATACGCTTCGCGGCGGCTATTGCCATCAAGACATTGGATCTCATTCACAGTCAGAGCAAGCGTTGATTTTTCGTATTCTAATGTAGTATATTACATTCAAATACGAATGTGGAGGCAGACGTATGCCGATACCGAAAAACTTTCATTCCCCAGCACAGGTCACGGCCAGAGACCGAACATATTCACAGCTTCAGAGGTGGATGATTGACGGAACGCTCCAACCGGGAGAGAAACTCAACGATGGCGAACTCGCCGAGGCGCTGGGCGTGAGTCGTACACCTGTACGAGAGGCGTTGCAACTCCTTGAGGTACAGGGCTTTGTGGAGATGCACCGTGGCCGTGATACGCGGGTTACCTTGATCGACAAAGAAGACATTCTAAAGGTCTATCCACCTTTGGCGGCTCTGGAAGCACTCGCTGGAGAACTCGCGTTGGGAACCATCGACCCGGAGCACATGGAACGACTGCGATGCATCAACGCTGACTTCGCTCAGGCCGTGCGTGAGCACCAACCGTTTCAAGCGATGGAACTTGATGAGCAGTTTCACAACGTGATTGTCGACGCGGCGGAGAATCCCTATGTGGCGTCCTACATATCGATGTTGCAAATGCACATCCGCCGTCTCAAATACGTCTTTTTGAAACAACCCGTTTCGATTGCTCAGGAATCGATAGCAGAACATAACGCCATTATTGCAGCATTCGAGCATGGCGACGCCGATACGGTTACCCGGATGCTGAGACAAAACTGGCTCCGGCCGATGAAGGAGCTGTATTCCATTATCGTATGACATCCCAGAAACTTTGTGAAATGGACGTGACCTTTATGCCGGACAAAGCTCCTCCAAACATTCGTCCAACAGGCACCCATATACTGCTTTTGGGCACCGCGGCGTTCTGGGGCAGCGCCTTTGTGTTCTCAAAGGTGGCCGAGGATTCTGTTCCGCCTCTGGTGGCTGCCTTCTTGCGATTTGGTCTCGCTGCGCTATTGGGAGTT
>JAJYTO010000252.1 GCA_021793015.1 Bacillota bacterium | reverse complement strand
AGAGGCTTCCTCCCATTTTCATATGCGTTCAGCAGTACACTGTCAGATGATGCTGGAAGGTCCCGAACGGTTTCGGACAATTACCCAAACCGTAAATAATTGGCTCTCGCCCGGTTGAACAGAACGCTCATCATTTGCTCGCCAATTCACATCATCATCATTCAACTGGTGAAAAGCGCTAACCCATCGATAAGCAGCATTTCATTTCGATATAAGGGATAGTTGGGAACCTATAGAGATCAGCCGTAAAGGGAACAAGAAAGCGATTGATTTTAATCGCTCCCAGTCGAATTTCCGGACAACAGGCTTCAACTCATCCGTTTTGGGATCATGTTCGCTATGCGCTGGCGCCAACTACGCCTGTTGAGACGAAACTGATTCAGGATGCAGCAAACCTGCGTCTGTCGCAACATGTCGTTCTCCAAGACGTCGCCGTGCTGCGTGAACAGATAGAACATAAGAATTTGCCGCCTGCCATAAGGCATTGGCAGGTTCCTGAAGGGCTCATTAGACCTCGACCAGAAGAATCTCCGACGAGCATAGAGACTGTGCTAGGCTGTCCATTGAAATGGACTTTACAATACGCGGCCCATCTTCGAGACGCTGAGATTCTTTCGCTGCCCGATATGAATCGGTTAATTGGAACGGTCCTGCATCATGTGATACACCAACTATTTACTGAGTCGCTTCGTTGGACGCCGGAAGAAGGAAGCGTGAGAACCATTGAACTATTTGACGAATGGATTGTGCAAATGGGGGCCCCGCTGCTTGAACCGCGCAATCGCTTATTAAAAGAACGTACGCGAGAGCAACTGAGGCGGACCATGAGGATGCTGTTTGCGACGTTAAGAGATTGTTCTCTGTCCGTCGATCAAACCGAGGTTGAAGTAGAGAAGGCGTGGATTGCCGGCCATAAGGTGAGAGGGCGGCTCGACATTACGGGGACTACGGCTTCCGGCGCTCCCATGGTACTGGATTTTAAGTGGGCAACGTTTTCCAAGAAATATCGCGAGCGCCTTGAGAAGCTCTCGGTGCAATTATCGCTGTATCAATGGTTGCTCGCCAAAGACCCAAGTCAAGAACTGCCCATCGGCTATTTCATGTTGCGAACAGGTGAGTTTATGGTCAGTGCGCATCCGGATATCCCTGAGAGATATCATGTTCCCGGTGGATTTTCGTTGGAGGATGCCATGAGAGCCATTGAGTCACTTTATGTCAGTCGGATGAATGCATTGAATACCGGTGAGGTTACGGCAACGGGTGTTTTATTGGGAGAACAGCCAGTGAGTGGGGTTCCCGTCGATCCGCCTTGCCACTTTTGTTCATACCAGACTCTATGCGGATTAAACAGGGAGGTGTCCGTCTAATGGGAACTCTGCAGATTTTGCATGCCGGAGCTGGAACGGGTAAGACGACGAGGTTATCTAACGAAATCGTCAAGACGATTATGGGCGGAGTGGCTCCAGAACACGTCATGGCCATTACCTTTACCAATAAAGCGGCGGACGAACTCATTGAACGCATACGCATAAAACTGTTGAATGAGGGCGAAAGAGAGAAAGCCGCGCGAATTTTAGAGGGTTATGTGGGAACGATGAATAGCGTGTTCGGGCGGTTGCTTCAAGAGTATTCGTTAGATCTGGGCTTCTCTCCGGTCCAAACCGTATTGTTGCCGGAACAAGCCAGCGCGCTGTTTAGCATCGTGACGGCGGAAAGTTTTGAAGAGTTTCGTCGTGAGTTGGATCCTGTTTTTCGACGCCTGTCGCTGGATGACTGGCGTACACTCGTGCTGGACTTGATTCAAATGGCGAGACAAAACGATATCCCGGCTTCTCGTGTGGCAGACAGTGCGGTGTATTCGTGGGCTGCCCTGAGTCAATGGCTGCCGGATGCGATAGAAAATGCTGATACGTTAGAAAAAGAGCTTGTGAATGTGATCAAACGTTCCCTCGATCAAT
This sequence comes from Bacillota bacterium, assembly GCA_021793015.1. Classification (GTDB taxonomy): domain Bacteria; phylum Bacillota; class Bacilli; order Alicyclobacillales; family SLC66; genus JAKADD01. The sequence continues at coordinate 2,732 of JAJYTO010000252.1, read as the reverse complement.
TGCCGGGCGGGGATGGAACAAAAACAACGGCCGATAAGATAGAAGAATTGCGATCCCTCTATCATCACTACGAGAGGGATGGAGAATTGACGTGGCATACGTGGGCCAAATTGTCCAAGCTAAGCGGGGCCAAGGCAAGCGACCACATATTTAGTCAGATCCGAGCATCTGCTTCCGTTCATCCCCTGCATCCAGGACTTCATCGTGACTTGCACATCGCGATAGAAGGGGTATTTCGCTGCGTCGCAACACTCATGGAGCAATTCGCTCAGGCGAAAAAGGAACGGGGCTTAATCGACTATACGGACCAAGAGTCGCTGGTTCTACAACTCGTTCACCATCCAGTCTTCGAACAGCGTGTAAAAGAACGAATCGAGTGCGTGTTTGTGGACGAATTTCAGGACTGCAGTCCTATGGAGTTGGCTCTGATCAACCGGTTGCGTGCGATTATCCCATCTTCCGTGTGGGTGGGAGATCCCAAACAGGCGATATTCGGGTTTAAGGGTGCAGATCCGCAATTGATGCAATCGGCGCTTGAGACATTAACGGATGCAGAGAAATTGAATCTAAGCACATCGTATCGATCGCGACCTTCCTTGGTTGAGTGTGTCAATGACCTCTTCGTTTCCACATTTGCGACTGTCGGAATGTCAAAAGACGAAGTGGCGTTGACTCCAGATCGATCGGACCATCCTGATCAGGGGGTTTCTCTGCAAGCGTGGCAGTTAACTGCAAAGAACAATGAGCTGGAACGAATGGCAATCGCCACGGGGATTGCCGAGATGTTGGCCGAACCTGATGAATATAAGGTTGAAGACCGCGTTTCCAAAACCTCGCGGTCATTGCGACCGGCGGATATGGCCGTGTTGTGCCGTTCGAACGCCGAGTGTGCGGAGATCGCGGATGCGTTGGCCAAGATCGGCGTACGAGCGACAGTGGGGAAAAGTGGTCTTCTTTCCACTCCGGAGGCCATTGTGGCCGTGGCGGCGTTGCGTTATCTGGTGGATTCGCGCGATACGGTGGCTCTGGCGGAACTGCTTCATTTAGGTTCCGACCATAACACGAATGGAGGATGGCTCGCGGATTTTATTCAGGATCCTTCAAAGGAGCCCTTCTTGCTAGAGCCCCGAATAGCTGCATTAGAAAGACAGAGACAGCGTATCCGACATATGAGTCCCTCTGAGGTGTTCGATACGGCGGTCAGTGCCGCCAAGATTGACCACCTCACTGCGAGTTGGGGAGAAGCGGATCAACGGTTAGCCAATTTGGATGCCTTGCGCGGCTTGGCTAAACAATATGAAGAAAGCGCGCAAGTCGAGAGAACATCGGCCACCGCAGCAGGTTTGATTCTCTATCTGCAGTCGGTGCAAAGAGATGGAGACGATCAGGTAGCCGAATCGGAGGACACACAAGCTGTGCGGGTGGTCACGTATCACAGTGCGAAGGGATTGGAATGGCCTGTCGTCATATTGACGTCCCTCAACAAATCGTCAGTGACAAATGGCCCTCCACCCGTGTTCCGTCGTCCACATCCGATCACGGAAGACGGGCATTTCCAAAGTGACCAACCGCTTCGCAATCGGGTCATTCGCTATTGGCCGTGGCCCTATGCGAAGCTTTCCAAAGATGTGGGGTTCGACGGCTATGTAGCAAATGCCCCCGAACTGGCCGAAATAAAGAGGTTGAACTTGGAGGAAAACACGCGGTTAATGTACGTCGGCATGACCAGAGCGCGGGACTATTTGATTTTTGCCTATCGGGAAAATAAAACGGGATGGCTTAATGAGTTGGTCGATGACACTCTACAACCCATCATGACACTTCCTGGTTCAGGGCAAGCGGAGGAAATCCAAGTGGGCGGTAAATCCTATGCTTGTCGTGTGCGCGAACTCGGAGGCAGTGAGGCGGCACCTTCACTTGAGCGGGGAGGTGTTCCCTTGCCTGTGTATGCGCCGATTCCTGGTTTGGCCCCGCAGGATTCCTTTGTTCCCGCGCATTTTCGCCCGAGTCATCTTGAAGACTCCAATACCCTGGCGGCGAAACCCGTTCCACGAGTCATACAACTAGGCAGTCGCTTTCCGGTGACGGGGAATCCTGAAATGGACGCGTTGGGAACGGCTGTGCACGGTTTTTTGGCGGCTGACCATATGGAAATCCCGATCTCCGAACGTCGGATGATGGCGCAATCTATTTTGAATCGCCATGGCATATCCGCGATCACTGCCGATGCGTTGCTGGTCGCGAGTGATCGATTGCATACGTTCATCCGTGATCGGTACGCGGGATCGTCGATGTACCGAGAGTGGCCGATCCATATCCGACGAGGCTGGCAAAAGGCTTCTGGCTGGGTCGATGTGTTGATCGATACGACGGCTGGCTGGGTGATCATCGATCACAAAACATTTCCAGGAAGAGAAAAGGATTGGATGGATCATGCTCTGCAATATACGCCACAGGTTATGCTGTACGCAGAAGCAGTAGAGAAGGCGACAGGCAGGTCGGTGAGTGAAATTTGGATTCATATGCCTGTCGTGGGCGCCATGGTCGGGTTGCTCGGAGGGGATGCGATGATTCAGCGGTAACAGTTACGCTTCATCCAACTGCCCCTCAGGTCAAAAATAATTCGACTGCAAACCGCTTCCATGTCGAATACATGAGGAATCGGGGCTATAATGATAAAAAATGTCGAATTATGATCGTCTCTGTATGGGGGAGTCGCCATGGCCGAAGCT
>JAJYTO010000023.1 GCA_021793015.1 Bacillota bacterium | reverse complement strand
CGCCCCCAATGCCGTTGGCGGTCGGTTCGACCACCGTCAGACAGGCTGCGGCGGCGATCGCTGCATCGACCGCGTTGCCTCCCTGCTGCAGAATCTGCAGACCGGCCTGCGCCGCCAACGGTTGTCCTGTTGCGACCATGCCGCGCCTTGCAAACACGGTTGTACGGCGAGACGCGTAGGGATAATGCCAGGCATCGTATTGCATCACACAGTTCCTCCCCTCGTCTGATCAGGCGTCGCGTTTGCGATCTGCCGGCAGGATCACTCGAAATACAGTGCCCCGCCCCACCTTGCTGTCCACGTCAAGGCGTCCATGATGGCTTTCGACAATCCATTTCGCGATGGCGAGCCCAAGTCCTGCTCCCGCTCCCGCTCCCCCGCGACTGCGCGACTTCTCGGCGCGGTAAAAGCGGTCGAAGATGCGCGGCAAGTCGTTCGGTTCAATGCCCATCCCTGTGTCCTCCACTTCAAGACGCACGGCTGATTGCCGCATCCGCGCCAGGCGGATGCGAATGTCGCCTTCCTGCGTATATTGGATCGCATTGTTGATCAAAATGACGCACAGTTGATGAAGCCTTTCGGAATCACCCCACACAGAGATCGCAACCTCAGCGTCGCCGTCGCGTCTGCCGTCCTCCTCCCGGTGCAAATCCGGCGCTGCATGCACAGTCTGCCCAGACGCCTCCTCATCACCCTGAATATCCACATGCATGCCGATACCCTTAGCTTCCGCAAACACCTGCAACATGTCAAACACCTCCAGGACGATCTCGTCCAATCGCACCACTTCGTGCGCGATCAGCGTCTGGTGCGAGTCTGCCTTGGCGAGAGTCAGCAGATCCCCTGTGAGTCGAACCAACCGCCGCGATTCCGATTTGGCGTGATTGATCCATTCCAGATTGTCCATGACGCTCTGGTCCGCATGACCCAAGACAATGTCCAGATTGGCCTGAATGACGGCCAGGGGGGTCCGCAATTCGTGCGAGGCGTCGCCCACAAACTGCTGCTGGCGCTCCCACGATCTGCGGATGGGCCGCAGCACCCGTTCAGAAGCGATAAAAAATGCGGCTGTGGCCACGACAACTCCCCCCGCCCCGACCCATAAGAGAACGCTGAGCAAGCGTTTGAGCAACGCCATATCGCGATTGATATCGATCACAAACTGTACATATCCCGGCACAATGCCATCGGCGCCCTTCAATCGGATGGTCAGAACCAGGGCATTGATGTGGAATGAGCGTATGTAGACTGTTGAAAAAGTCACGTTGTGCGACGTTTTCACCGCCGAAAAAGGGAGGTGGACCGCCAGGGAACGGTTGTCTGCAAACAGTATGCCCCCTTGTGGATTCCGGACCACAATCAGCGGCCGGCGAGACAATGCGGAACCCGGATGCCCCGACAATGTCCGGGGTGGCATGGCGCTGCGACTTTCCAGAAACATCACCGCGCGCCGCGCCAATGCAAAGCTTTCAGAACGCAGCTGTAAGTCCAACTCTCTCATGGTCAGCCGTTCTGTCACCGTGTAAATGCTGACCGCGACCAGCGCATACAGCACGGTGAAAATGGCCACTAGCAGAAGCGTCAGTTTAATGCGCGCACGGGTGAACAGCATATCATAACCCCTTTGGCATGTTGGAGGTTACGGAGCACGGACGCATGGAACCGCGTGAACAGCATATCACAGCCCTTTTAGCATGTAGCCGACTCCGCGCACGGTGTCAATGCTGCATCCCATGGGTTCGCCGCCCGCCGCCTCGACAGCCTGCAGTTTCTTGCGCAGAAAATGAACGTAGATCTCCACCGCGTTGGTGTCCAGCGGCGCTTCCAGCCCCCAAACGCGATCGAGAATCAGTTCCTTGGGTAGCACCTGTCCCGGATTGCGCAAAAACAGCTCCAACAATTGAAACTCTTTGGCCGTCAGATGAAGGACGGCGTCGCGACAGGTCACCTGGCGCGTCAGCAAATTAAGGCGAAATTCGCCAACGGCCAATTCCCTTGTTCCCATCACATCGCCTGTGCGCCTTGTCAAAGCCCGAATCCGCGCCAGCAGTTCGGTGGTGGCAAACGGCTTGACCAAGTAGTCATCCGCGCCGCTGTCGAGCCCCTGAACGCGATCGTCCACCGCGTCTTTCGCCGTGAGCAGCAATGTGGGCGTTGAGACTCCTTCGTCCCTCAGGATGCGCACGATGTCATACCCCGATCTCCCCGGCAGCATGACATCGATGATGAGGAGGTCATAGACCTCCGCGCGCCCCATGTCCAGGCCGCTCTCTCCGTCGTGGGCGACGTCCGTCGCGTACTGCTGCTCCGAGAGCAACTGCGCCAGCGCCTGTGTCAATTTTTCCTCGTCATCGACAAGCAAGATGCGCATCGCTTCACCCCTGCTTCATAAACATTTGCAATCAGTTTAACGCGCCAGGCTTGAAAACTGCTTAATGAGGAGGAGCCGTTACTGACAGGGTCAGCTTGACGATTTCAAGGGTATTTCAATGCATGTCGGTAGAATGAAAGATGCAGAAACAAACAACCCCAACCGGGGAACACGAGGAGTGAACAGAGATGAGACGTCCTTCCCTCAAAATTTTGGCGGGCTCCGCCGCCATGGTGTGCGCCATCGGCGCAGCGGGCGCAGCGACCATGGCGCCAGGAGTATTTGCCGCCACAGGGAGCAGCGCGGCAACGACGACCGCGGCCGCGCACACCCATCATGGCCGTCACGGGCTGCAGGGACTGTCAGGACTGCGCAGCACGTTCAAGGAACTCGCGGGATATCTGAAACTCAAACCGGGTCAATTGATGAAAGACCTTCGGCAAGGACGGACGCTCGTGCAAATCGCCGCAGCGCAGGGGGTCAGCCAACAGAGTTTGCTGACGGAAGTGCAAAACCTCGTCAACGCGCGCATTGCGCAGGCCGTCACAAAAGGCCGCCTGACACAGGCGCAGGCCACAACCAGAGAGCAGAAAATCGACGCCAAACTCCCTCAGTGGATTACGCGCGCAGCGCCAAAACACCATATGGGACGCCACTCGATGTTCATGCGCTCAGAGATGATGAAGGAAGCAGCCGCACTGCTTCAGTTGCCGCCAAAGACTCTGGCGGCGGACCTGAAATCAGGCGAATCCATCGCACAGATCGCGACTTCTAAAGGGATTTCCGCGCAGCAGTTGACTCAGGAGTTGGAGAGCGCCCTCGCCGCAAAGATCAACAGCACGGTGCCGACATTCCTGCAGCACACCTGGCATAAAGCCAAGTAACAGAGCCCGGGGCCGATCAACAGAACCGTGGCCAAGCAACAAACCCCAGGGCGACAGGTCGCGGACCCACACCGGCAGACATGGCCGCGCGCCTCGGCGAACTTTCTGCAGCCAGGGTGTGCGCCCCTGTCTCAGTCGGACGACCAGGAGGATATCCGCTATACCCCCTTAGGGCAGCACGACAAGCGTGCCAACCATGGGACCGTGCTGCTCCACAGTCCGGTGAATCTCGCAGACGATCGGGAAATATCCGGCATGAGTCGCGTGAAAGCGCACGGTTTTGATCTCCCCGCGGGAAACGGTCGTCCTGACGCCGTAGGCGGCAATCGTGATCGGATGCACTGGACCCTTCACTCCGTAAAAATGCAACACCACGTCATCACCGCGATTGACGACAATCACTCCCGGATCAAAGCGATACGCTTCGATCTTTGGATGTCCTTTTTGAGTGGACTTGATTTCATTGGTGACGATCGTGTACTCCACAGTCGGCGCCACGGCGGCCGCCTGATGCGACCGCGGCGGCGCCTCCGCCTGTTTCGTGTGCGTCGGCGCTCCGCCTGTGGCCGCCGACGCCGCTGTTTGCAGCGACAATCCGAGGAACACCGCAAGACCCGAAGACGCCAACAGGCGCAGCCACTGCTTCTGATGCAAACACCACGGCTTCCCGAACCGAAGTTCCTGCCGCTCCCAAAGCCACTGCCGCTCTCTCGAAGACCATTGTCTCCCATATGCCATTGCAAGGACCCCACTCTCTTGACGAACTATGCGCACATCCATGTCCATGTGCATATGGACGGTGCGCGCATCCATATGCACATATTGGCAATATGAGCTTCACGCAGAAGAAGTATGCACAATGCTCGACGCGCGCCTTTATCTGAATAGACGTTCATCCTTCGCTTCATCGCCAGGATATGGTGTACAATAAGTCTTGGCACACGGACTGAGGTGACGGGATGAACCGCCTTTTTTTGCACATTCGGACAAAGCATCGCATTGGCTGGCCAGATATTCTGGTCACGATCATCATTATAGGCGCGCTCTACGCCATTCTCGACATGGGCAGAGGCATGGTGGCGCCCCTGTCTTCCACGAACCAGCCAGCCATTCATCTGAATCCCGTCTACCTGCCCTACTATGCGGGACAGTCGCTCCTGCGGATGTTCATCGCGTACGCGCTGTCGCTGGCGTTCTCGCTGGTGTATGGCCGTATCGCGGCCTACCACAAATTTGCGGAACGCATCATGATTCCGGCGCTCGACATCCTGCAGTCCGTGCCCGTCCTGGGCTTTCTGTCGATTACGGTGACCGCTTTCCTGGCCCTGTTTCCCGGCAATCTCTTTGGCGCGGAATGCGCGTGCATTTTCGCCATCTTCACCAGCCAGGCGTGGAATATGACCTTCAGCTTCTACCACTCGCTGACCACCATGCCCAGCGACCTCAAAGAGGCCGCCGACATCTATCGCCTGCGGCCCTGGGAGCGTTTCGTCAAACTGGAAGTTCCCTTCAGCATGATCGGTCTCGTTTGGAACAGCATGATGTCGTTCGGGGGCGCATGGTTTTTCCTGGCCGCCTCGGAATCGATCACAGTGCTCCATAAAAACATTCAATTGCCCGGCATCGGGTCTTATATGTTCAAAGCGTATCTTGAGGGCAATGTGCCGGCCATGCTGTATAGCATCGCGACCATGATCATCGTGATCGTGACGGTCGACCAGTTTGTCTGGCGTCCCATCGTCGCATGGTCGCAAAAATTCAAGCTCGATGTCAACAACTCGGAGAACGGACCGACATCCTGGTTTCTGCAACTGCTGCGGCGCTCCGAATGGGTTCAGGCCGTCCTCCGGGCAACCTTTCAACCGCTTGGAAAGTTGCCGGAGCGGTTGAAAACAGCGGCGACCGAACAGCCCGTTCGCAGACCGAAACGAGTTCTGCGAATCCCCAGACGGGCATCCTGGATCATTCTTGCGCTCGTTGTTCTGTTTGGCCTCCGCTATACGGCGGGGGCCGTTCACCAGGTTCTTCAACTGGGCTGGGCGCAGATTTTAAACGCGTTCCAACTGGGCTTTTACACGTTCCTGCGCGTGATTGCGGCCACTGCCCTCGGAGCGCTCTGGGCAGTTCCGGTCGGCGTCGTCATCGGATTGAACAGCCGCCTGTCCCGCATCGCCCAGCCGATCGTTCAGGTCGCCGCATCATTCCCAGCCAACATGGTGTTTCCATTTGTGACCATGCTCTACGTGGCCTGGCACTTCGGACTGAACATAGGTTCCGTTCCACTCATGATGCTGGGCACACAGTGGTATATCCTGTTCAATGTGATTGCTGGCGCCATGGCCATTCCCAGCGGGTTGCGCGAAGCGGCGTCGATTCTTCGCCTGCGCAGCTTGGCGTGGTGGAAGACGCTGATTTTGCCCGCCATTTTCCCCAACCTGATCACGGGAATGATCACGGCAAGCGGCGGCGCCTGGAACGCGAGCATCGTGGCTGAGGTCACCAGATGGAAATCGCACACACTGTCCGCATCTGGACTCGGGGCGTATATCGTGCACGCCACAACAGACGGCAACTGGTCGCAGATCACGCTCGGCATCGCCGTCATGTCGATCTTTGTCGTGATCATTAACCGGATTCTGTGGCACCCTCTGTACAGGCTGACGGAAACCAAATATCATCTGGATTGACCGCACGGCTGCACAAGACAAGGAGGCGTTCGCCTTGACTGCTGCAACATTGATTGAAATCAGGAAGCTCTCCAAGGTTTTTTCCGGAGCAAACGGCGCCCAGTTCCATGTTCTCAGCGATATTGACCTGCGCGTCGCCGAGGGGGACTTTGTCGCTCTGCTCGGCCCGTCGGGGTCGGGCAAGAGCACCCTGCTGCGCATTATGGCGGGGCTGATCCAGCCGACCACGGGCCAGGTGCTGTACCGGGGAAGAGCGTTTAGCGGAACAAACCCCGGCGTCAGCATGGTGTTTCAGTCATTTGCCCTGTTCCCCTGGCTCACCGTTCTGGAAAATGTCGAACTGGGATTGCAGTACGCGTCCATCACCCGCGTCGAAAAGCGGGAGAAGGCGATCGCCGCCATCGACATGATCGGACTGGACGGGTTTGAGGGCGCATACCCCAAGGAATTGTCGGGCGGCATGCGCCAGCGTGTGGGAATCGGCAGGGCGCTCGTCATGGAGCCGGACATCCTGCTCATGGACGAACCGTTCTCAGCGCTCGATGTACTGACGGCTGAAAATTTGAAGCGTGACATTCTGGAGCTCTGGCAGATGGGCAAAATTCCGACGAAAGCGATCGTGCTTGTCACGCACGGCATCGAGGAGGCCGTCTATATGGCCGATCGCGCGCTCGTGCTGTCCAGAGATCCAGCGCGCATTGTGAACAACATGCCGATTCCGCTGCCGCACTGGCGCGACCGCAAATCCGAGCCATTCACCCGGCTCGTGGATGAACTGTATTCGATTCTCACGCAGTTGAAAGACGCCAGGTCGATCGTGGCGGAAACGAGTGCGCCCGCGACCCGCAAGATGACGATCATCCCCGACGTCGCACCGGGTGCGGTGACCGGTTTCATCGAATTGGTGGACGATTTGGGCGGACGGGTGGATCTGTACAAGATCGGCGAATCGCTGGCCTTTGACCTCGAAGACCTGCTGCCCATCGTGGAGACATGCCGAATCTTTGAATTTGCGACCGTTTCGTCCGGCGACTTTGACCTGACGCCGATCGGCCGGGAACTCGCCGACGCGACGGTGCTGGAACGAAAGACCATCTTTCGCGAGCAGTCGCTGCGATATGTGCCGTTCATGGAGCGCATCCTGTGGGTGTTGCAGTCCAAGCGCAACGGCCAGATGCCCCGCGAGTTTTTCCTCGAAATCCTGCAAAAAAACCTGGGTCGGGAAGAGGCGGACGCGCAGCTCGACACGCTGATCAGTTGGGGCCGCTATGCGGAATTGTTTGCGTACGACGAGGATTCCAAACTGCTCTACCTCGAAGAAGCGGAAACGAATGACGCGACCCCGGAATGACTCTGTGTGAAATAACTCCCCATGCAGCAACTCGTTTGGCGGCTGTTCAAAAAGGGTCGAGAACTCCCCGAAGCCGCTGTGATATAATCACTGTACACCTGCGTGCTTGCCGTTCACCGGGCGCCAGCGACCGTGAGCGATCCGTTGCGCCGCAAGACGGCGATCATACGCCGCTGTCGGCTGACCCCGATTGATCCGGCGCCCAAACTGCAAGGGAGGACGAGTACCCATGGCATACGATTCGCCGTTTTTTCTAGAGATCATCCAGCCCATGCGCGAAGAACTCACGCAGATTGGCTTCCAGGAACTGCGGACGCCCGAGGCGGTCGAACAGGCGCTTGAGAAAAGCACTGGAACGACGCTGATCGTGGTCAATTCGGTCTGCGGGTGTGCGGCGGGCATTGCGCGACCTGCTGTGGCTGCGGCGTTGGCGCAAGTGCCTGCGCCAGACCACCTGGTGACGGTGTTTGCCGGCCAGGATGTCGAAGCAACCAAAAAAGCCCGCACCTATTTTACCGATTATCCTCCGTCGTCGCCCTCGATCGGGCTCATGAAAGACGGACGGTTTTTGCATTTGATCGAACGGCGTCAAATCGAAGGGCACAGCACAGCCGATGTGACGTCGCAACTGACCGCGGCCATGCAAGAACATTTCGTATAAAGCCTGCGGCAGTCAATCAACCGAACCGTCAAGCATAAGATCATTATGACGCTCCCACCGCGTTTTTTGACGCGCATATACGCGGACGGAGCGGACCGCAAACGACGGCAGCGCCTTGCCGATCTCATCGGCGTTCCGCGCGAGTCTTTTCATGTCGTTATACGATGTGCCAAAGGACAACATGGCCAGAGTGAGATGAGGATGAAACGGCCGCTCCTCGCTCTGTGAAACGAGACCGCGCGCCGTTCGCCAGGAGTGCGTGACTGCGATCAGGTCCTGGCGCAGCGCCCGCAGAGGATCGACGGCGGGCTCATCATGACGCAGCGCCCCCGCCGGAGCGACGGTAGGCATATCCTGATACAGCGCCCCCGCCGGGTCGCGTGGAACGGCTGGCGCGCTTTTGTCCCTATCGAGCGCCAGCACAGACAGATACAGGGTCCTCTGTCCGAACCACGCGCTGGCGCCAAGCGACAGTGAGAACGGGGCGCGCCCCTTCAGTACAGTCCGCAGCGCATGCAGCCACGCCTCAGCATGCTCGCAGTCGGCCGGCGGAATCAGGGTGATGTGCGGCTCGATATGATCAGCGTGTCGACCGGGATAACGCCTGCGCAAGTCGTCGAGCTGCTCCTGGATGTCTGCCGGCGGCGCGATTCCTATAAAATATTTCATCCACGTCACCCCCGCACACATTGTAATGAGCACTCACGCGGATACTATCACACAGGAGGGATCAGAATATGAATTCGCAAGAAATGATCACGATGACAGAAACGTACGGCGCCCACAACTACCACCCCCTGCCCATCGTGATAGCCAAAGCAGAAGGCGTCTGGGTCTACGATCCCGCCGGGCGAAAGTACATGGATATGCTCAGCGCGTACTCGGCCGTGAACCAGGGTCACCGTCATCCGCGCATCATCCAGGCGCTGAAGGATCAGGCCGATCGCGTGACACTCACTTCACGGGCATTTCACAGCGACAATCTGGGTATGTTTTATAAACGTGTATCCGAGGTCACCGGCAAGGACATGGTGCTGCCGATGAACACGGGCGCCGAAGCGGTGGAGACCGCGGTGAAAGCCGTGCGGCGGTACGCCTATGACGTGCGTGGCATTCCTCCCGAACAAGCGGAGATCATCGTCTGCGAGGGCAACTTTCATGGGCGTACGCTGGCCGCAGTTTCCATGTCCTCAAATCCGGAGTACAGGCGCGGGTTTGGTCCGCTGACACCAGGATTCAAGATCATCCCATACGGTGACATCGACGCCTTGCGGACGGCAATCACCAACAATACAGCCGCGTTCCTTGTCGAACCGATCCAAGGGGAGGCGGGAATCATCGTGCCGCCTGAAGGATATCTCAGTCAGGCCCATGAACTCTGTCGGGAACGCGGCGTGCTCTTTGTGGCCGACGAAATCCAGACTGGATTCGGACGCACGGGCCGGATGTTTGCGTGCGACTGGGAAGACGTGAAACCGGATGTCTATGTGCTGGGCAAGGCGCTTGGCGGAGGAGTGATGCCCATCTCAGCCGTTGCGGCAGACCACGATGTGTTGGGAGTGTTTGAACCGGGCTCTCACGGGTCCACCTTTGGCGGCAATCCGCTGGCCTGCGCCTGCGCCATCGCCGCCCTCGACGTTGTCGAACAGGAAGAACTGCCGCAACGTTCGCTGGAACTCGGCCAATATTTTATGGAAAAGCTCCGTCAGATCCGCAACCCCGCCATCCGCGCCATTCGGGGCAAAGGGCTGTTTGTGGGCGTGGAACTGAGTCACGCCGCCCGTCCCTATTGCGAAACGCTGATGGAACGCGGTCTGCTGTGCAAGGAGACGCATGAAAATGTCATCCGCTTTGCGCCTCCGCTCATCATAACCAAAGACGAACTGGATCTCGCGCTCATTGAAATCACCCAGGTGCTGGCCGCTCCAGTCCACGCATAGGCGCACAGCGCCTATGGCCGCCGGATCCAGCTGCGCGTCTCCGAAAGCCGCGCGAAAGGCTGCGCCCGCAGCCCGTCGTCAAATCGACTCCAGGATATTTGTCGTAAACTGTGGTAAAATAGCGATTACTTTCGAATGTGGTCGACTACACACTATAACCAGAGAAATCGGGTGCTTTCACTTGCCGAATCGCAGATGCGGCTCATCGCCTAACAGAGATTCGCAACCCGACGACACGTTTCAAAACGTTCAGCGGATGGCGGTGTTGCGCAGACTCATGGAGGACCTGTTCAACAAGAATTGCAGTCTCCATGATCCCTTGATGATCAGTCTGTCATCAGAACTCGATGATCTGGTGGTTCTTGAGATGCGCAAGCGTTCCCGGACAACCAAGTCACCCCGTTGATCGCGCGCCGTCCAACCGGGAGGAATGTGACATGAAAAAGGCGCTTACCTCGTTCATTGCGTTTGTCCTCTTGGTCACAGTGGCCAGCGCTCTTTATGTACAGTCTGTATGGAATCCCCATTTACCGGCTATACTGACGGCCCGAGTAAAAGAGATCGCGGCCGCGCACGGTGGCTATGTGCCCCTTCGTCGCATCCCCACCTTCCTTCAGTTGGCGTTGATCGCGACTGAGGACCGCAGCTTCTACCACAATTACGGAATCGATTTCGAGGGCATTGCGCGCGCCTTTGTCGTCGATGTGACGCATGGCAAGCCGCTTCAGGGCGGCAGCACGATTACGGAGCAATTGGTGAAAGACATCTTTTTGTCGAGTCGCAAAACCATTCCGCGCAAGCTCAAACAGATTGCGCTCGCGATCATGCTCAGTCAATCCATGTCAAAAAACGAAGTCCTGTCACTCTATCTGAATGAGGTCTATCTCGGACACGGGGCTTATGGCGTCGGACAGGCCGCAGAGAGATATTTCGGACGGCCCGTATGGAAACTTTCACCCGGACAGTGCGCCGTCCTGGCGGGGTTGCCGCAAGCGCCCAGCCTCTACGATCCACTGACCGACCCCCGACTGGCGCGGATGAGACAGGAAGAAGTGCTTAAGGGAATGGTCTCCGTGGGCTACATCACCTCACAGCAGGCGCGGACGATCAGCCGGCAACCGCTTGGTGTAGTGTGACGGCTACAGCGCCCTGCGGCCGCCCCTCCCCAGCCTGATGTACCACTGCCCTTCATCCGCAACGAAAAAACGTACGCCGATCCATTTTAGCGGCGACCACACTTCCATGACCCTGACGCGCATGGCTGAACACCCCCCGCTTCGACCATAGCACCACAGTTGGAAAATTATTGTCGAACGCTGTGGCCGATCATTTTTTTGTTTTCGACCGGTCCGGACATTTTCCCAAACTGTCTGACAGACTTCCCCTCACACTCTTGACACCCTCCGCATATGCCGTCTTTTTTAAGAAATTTGTGGGACGCCGTGTCGATGCGCCGGCAAGAGCGGGATCGTCGGGCCCACCGCAAGACACCCGATTTGTCCCAAGAGACCTGCCAATGTTTACAGAAATTGTGGGTGGTTCACGCAGTTCTCACATGATATGGTGGGAGAAATCGCTCCCTCATGATCGAGTCTCCAAGGAGCGGACAATCCCGAGGAGGTCCTATGCAAAAGACACGAATGACAATCGTGGCAAGCATTGTCGCTCTCTCGTTCTGTTCACCGCTATTCGCCGCCCAGGCATTTGCCGCTCAACTGTATACAGTGAGAGCCAACGACACACTATGGTTGATCAGTCAGAGGGAGCATGTGTCCCTGAACAGTCTTGAAGCCGCAAACCCCGGCTTGCAGGCGAACAATCTGCAAATCGGCGCGGAGCTTCAGTTGCCGCAACCAACAACCACCGCGGCAAACACTGCCGGTTCGGCGTCACAACGCACGTACACGGTGCAACAGGGCGACACTGAATGGTTGATTGCAAATCGCCTGGGAGTGTTCTGGTATGCTCTGCAAGCGGCCAATCCGCAAGTAACCCCGACCAACCTGCAGCCCGGTCAGATACTTCACGTTCCGACGGCGAACGCCTCGTCGCCAACCGCGTCCACTGCCGCTTCCGGCACTGCGTCCACAGCACCCTCATCAGGCGGGAACAACAATCTGTATTGGCTGACCCGCGTCATCGCGGCCGAAGCCGGACAGCAACCCATGAACGCCAAGATCGCCGTCGGCGACGTGATCATCAATCGGACGCACAGTCCCTATTACGCAAACACGGTGCAAGGCGTAATCTTCCAAACCATCAATGGACACGCGCAATTCACATGCGTCGCCAACGGCTGGATTTGGAAAGTGCAGCCCACAACGCGCGACACGGCGGCGGCCCAGGCTGTTTTAAACGGAGACAACGTGGCGCCAAACGCCTATGTATTCTACAATCCGGCGCAAACGCCGGCCGGCAGTTGGGTGTACAGCCAACCTGTGGTTGCAAGCTACGGCAGTCTGACATTCGCGAAGTAGACGGAACAGACCCCATGCAACTGTAAATTTGACGCAACCGTCAGCGGTTGCGTCTCTTAAATAACCTGTTCAAAAAGGGGGCAGGTAAGCCCCGCGCAGTGCAAGGAAGCGAGCCAAGAATGCGGACCGAGCGTACGTTTTGGGTACGTGAGGGAGCCTTCTTGGCGCTGACGCGGCAATGCGCCGGGGAGTTCTGCCCCCTTTTTGAACAACCTCTTAATGTGCGCGAATTTTGGTATAGTTTGCTTGTGACAGATCGGCCAAATCTATGCTAATATTAATAGATTGCATGGTCTTCACCAGACGCTGGCGAGTTCCAGGCGCCGTTTGAAACCCGCGCTGCGGCGCCGTCCTCTTCATGGACATCCACACCATCAGCCGCTGCCCAACATGCGAGCCTTCCGAAACATGGCTGGCAGGAAAGTGCTGGGTTTGACTCGAAGCAAACAGGAGTCTGGTTTATAGGTCGCAACTCAGTATAGTCTGGAACAGTCTGTCCGGATGCACGAGGTCGTTTTCGGGTCCCACATGTCCATATATAACTGCACGAGCACCCGAACCCGTGTTTTACCGCGAAGATTCCTCGCAAACAACTTGCGAAGGGGTCTGTTTAGGGAGTGACGGTGTTTGTCAAAAGAATACCTTTCGATGTTTATCGATGAAACCCGCGAGCACCTCCAGGCGTGGTCGGACGGACTTATGGAGATGGAGAGAGCGGGCGACCTGGCCACCATCGCCAATGTCTTTCGGGCCGCCCATACCATCAAGGGAATGGCCATGACCATGGGTTTTGCCCGGATGAGCGATATCACGCGCCATGCGGAGCATTTGCTGGAGGATTTGCGCCAACAGCGCATCGCCGTGTCTCCAACGGTGATCAGCGCGCTTTTGCACGCTCTGGATATGCTTGAGATCCTTGTGGACGCAGTTGCGGACAGCGGAGAGGAACCACCCGCCCTGACCATGAGCCAGACGTTGCAGGAGCTTGCAAACGCCCTCGCACCAGAACTGGCGGTCGCCTCGTCTCCGGACGCATCCGCAGCAGCCTCTCCCGCCGACGGCGAGTTCCCCGGTCCTGAGACTGTTGCCGTACTCAGGACGGTCATCGACAGCGGCCGCCTCATTTACCGGATTCGCCTTGGGTTTACCAAGGACTGTCTCATGCCCATGGCCAGATTCGCGCAGTGGCTGCAGCGCATCGATCAAGACGACGTACTCTACGTGCACCCTGACGCAAGCGTTCTCGAGGCGGGCCAATACGCGGGGGACATCATGGTGCTTCTGGCCTCCACAGAAGACAGGGCAATCGTTGAGAGTGTCCTCGCGGAGATCTCCGAACTCGTTGTCCATTCGATCACAGAGTGGACGGATGCGCTGCAGCCTGACGCACTTTCGCCGACCGCCCCCCCACTTCAGGCAACAGCGACCGTCGATCCCAGCCCTGGCGGCGACAGTCACAGACCGATGAACGGCCAAAGCGAACAGTGGCAACAAAAGCGCGGCTCAACCATACGGGTGGACACCCAAAAGTTGGATCAACTGATGAGCCTGGTTTCCGAACTGGTTATCGACAAGACTCGTCTGGAACGCATTCAGTCGGATATCCGCCATTCGGGGCTCAGTGAAACCGTTGAACACCTGAGCGCATTGTCAGGCCAGTTGCAGGAATTGATCATGTCCACGCGCCTGGTTCCGCTGCAAACCGTATTCAGCCGCTTTCCCCGAATGATGAGGGATACGGCGCAACAGTTGGGGAAACTGCTTGACTTCATCATCGAAGGCGAAGCTACGGAGCTCGACCGTGCGGTTGTCGAACAAATCGGCGATCCGATCATGCATATGCTGCGAAACGCTCTCGATCATGGGCTGGAGCCTCCGGCCGAACGGATTGCAGACGGGAAACTCCCGACCGGACGCATTGTGCTGCGCGCATTTGCCTCGGGCAACCATGTCTTCATCGAAGTGGAGGATGACGGCAAGGGCCTTGATCTGCAGCGAATCGTCGCCAGAGCCATGGACCGTGGACTTGTGGACCGACACAGCGCGTTGTCTGATCCACAGATTCAGCAACTGCTGTTTGCTCCTGGGTTCACGACGACCGACACGGTGAGCGATCTGTCGGGTCGCGGAGTCGGCCTGGACGTGGTCAAGATCAAGATCGAGTCGCTGTCTGGAAAAATCGACATCCATAGCGAACTGGGCAAAGGCACTCGTTTCACCGTGCGGTTGCCCATGACTCTCGCCATCATGGCCGGGCTGCTGGTGCGCATCGGAGACAATCCCTACCTGATTCCGGTCAACAGCATTGCCGAGACGGCGGTCCTGAAGACGACGCAAGCCGTGAATGGCCGGGAGGCCGTCACCTGGCGAGGGCGGGTCGTACACGTCATCCGAGCGCGTCCTTTATTTGCAGAGAGTGGTCAGGGCACGGAGCGGCATATCGTTTTCCTCACCAGAGGCGAGCGCGTGACGGGCCTTGTTGTCGACGAGTTGCTGAGCCAATCCGAGGTCGTTGTCAAATCCCTTGACAACAGACTCACAGCCATCCCCTATTTTTCGGGAGCGACGATACTGGGCGACGGAGAAGTGGCGTTAATCGTCGATCCAAACGCTTTTGTGGAATGATCCCGGAGCGGTCCTTTTGACTGGCAGGGATGGGCACAATGAAAAAGGTGGTATTCTCATGGCAAGCATCCGCACGAAACTGCTCATTTCGGCGTTAACGACCAGCGCCATATTCGTCGTCACGATTGGACTTGTCGCTCTGGAGTACGGGCAGTCGCAAACACAGGCGCTGAACATTCTGACCGGCGACGACCAGATCCTGACCACCATCGAAACCATCGATTCCCTGGTGCGCTCGGTCGACGACCAGGGAGCCCGGTACCTCATGGCGACCGGGAACCGGCAACAGACCTACATGAACGGATATCAAGCCGATCTGTCGGCGATCACCAAGCATGAAGAAAGCTTGCTCAAGCTGGTCAAACAGAGCCCAGCCAACCAGCGCGCAATCTATAATCGCGATTTGACGACATTCGAGAAGAACTGGTCTTCGTATCTGATGAGCAATTACCAGTGGATGACGATGATCCTCACCAGTCAGGAGCGAACCCAGGCGCAGACCGGTTTTGTGAAGATTCCACTGGCTCCGATCACGCGCTCGCTCAATGACTTCACAGCGAATGTCAGGGCTAACCGCAACCGTTCCCAACTGGCATTCGAAGGCCATGTGGCCTCCGCCCATGTCATCGCCCTGATTGGCACCATCATCGCTCTCTTGGTCGCGCTGGCGCTGCAGTTTGCGCTCTCCAGGCAATTCACGGCCGGCATTCGCCGCGTTGTCGCACTCGCCAAAGATATGGCCAGAGGCGAATTCAGCCATTCGTATCAAGGTGCGGCGTCCAGCGACGAAACGGGGGAGCTTCTTCAAACATTTGAGCAAATGGAACTTGCCATGGCGCAGTTGATCAGCGAGATGCAGCATACGGCCAGTGAACTTGCGGGCACAAGCGAAGAAATGAACGCGACCACAGAGGAGGTTGCCTCTGCCGCCGGTCATCTGGCGGAATCGGCCATGCATGTCAGTGAAGCGGCCGATCTGCAAAACGCGCATATCACCGCCATGGAAACCGTCCTGCAACAAGTGCTTTCGGCTATCGCAACGGTCGAGACGAGCGCGCAGGCCACTGCCCAACTGGTCACGGAACTCGTCAACAGGAAAACACAGGGCGCTTCGATTGTTCAGCGGGCCCTGTCGCAGATGAATCTGATCGCGGACAGCGTGGACAGCAACCAAGTGCGCATCGATCATCTGAGCGCGCGGTCGACCGAGATCGGAGAAATCATTCAATTCATTGACGATCTCGCGGAACAGACAAATCTGCTGGCGCTAAACGCGGCTATCGAGGCAGCGCGCGCGGGGGAGCAGGGGCGCGGATTCGCCGTCGTCGCCGACGAGGTGCGAAAACTCGCGGAAAAATCGCGGGCCGCGTCAGCCGATATTGCAAAACTGATCGTGCTCATCCAACAGGAGACAGCCGCCTCCGTCAAAGCCGCCAACGAGGAGAAAAGACAGGTCGACACAGGCGCGGCGGCCATGACGGAGGTAAGCGGCATATTTACGGTCATCAACTCGTCGGTCAAGGATGTGTCGGAACACACTGCGGAAGTGTCCCTGTCCGCCACCAATATGGCCCAGCAGGCAATGGCTCTGCGCGAAGCCACGAAACACCTGAACAGGTTGTCCGCCCAGGTCGCGGAGGAGATCATGACCGTTTCCTCCACGGCGCAAGAGCAGACCGCCGCCACCGAAGAGATCGCCGCCGCCGCGGCCACGGTTTCAGAGCACGCGCAAACTCTCAACCGCCAGTCGCAGCGCTTTCAAGTATAACCTGCATCGAGGAGGCCCACCCTTGAAACTTGTCAAGTTCCGCATCGCACAGGAGTATTTTGCGCTCCCCATCGAAACAATCCAGTCCATTGAACGCGTGCCGGCCGTTCGGCGCGTGCCGACAGCTCCGTCTCACATCGTCGGCATTGCAAATCTGCGCGGCACGGTGGTGACGGTCATCGACATGAGAGAACGGCTGGGAGCGCTGCTTGATGCGCAGGGGGAGGATGCCCGGCTGCTCGTGACAAAGGACGCCGCCTATCTCGTCGATGAGGCGCTCGACATCCTTGAGGTCGACGACGCGGACATTGAGTGGCGGAACATCGAAGGGGAATCCGCCCGCGGCGTGTTGCAGGAACACGATCATGTTGTGGGCATACTGCGGCCGGATGTGCTCCTCTGAACCGGACGGACGGCCACTGGCCCAAACGTCAACTGAGAGCATCACCACGCAGCGCTTCCTCGACTGCGCTTGCGAGAGCCTCGATCAGCCTGTGGTCCGTGTTGAGTGAAGTCGTCCGCTCGAAGTGCATCCCCAGTCTCCCGGCCTGCCCCGCCGCCTCGATGTCCAGATCGTAGAGCACCTCCAGATGATCCGATACAAACCCGATGGGGCAACTGAGCACCGCCCTGTACCCCTGCGCCCCCAAGTCGTCCAGCACCTGTAAAATGTCCGGGCCCAGCCACGGCTCGGCAGTGCGCCCCGCGCTCTGCCAGCCGAATTGCCAGTCTTCCCATCCGATGCGGGCAGCAAGCGCCCTGCTCGTCTCCAGAAGCTGTTCCGGGTACGGATCTCCCTGCGCCACGATCCGCAGAGGAAGACTGTGGGCCGAAAAGACGATCTTGAGACGTTCCTTCTCGCCCTCGGAATAGCGGCCCAGAGTCGCCCGCAACCGCTCTTCCAGCGCATCCAGAAACGGGTCCTGCAGGTGCCACTGCCGCACGAACGACGGCTCCGCGAGACCATGCAGGGCGGCGGCTTCCATTGCTTCACGGATGTACACGGCCACGCTCATGGATGAATAGTGCGGCGCCAGCACAATGCCCACGCACCGTGCAATGCCCTCGCTCGCCATCTCCCCGACAACATCGGCGATAAATGGGGAACAGTGCTTCATGCCGACGTACACTCTGCACCCGCCGTGACCGGGTTCGGGATCCCCCCGCCTCAAAGAGTTGCCAAGGTTCCGCCGATTCAACTCCTCTTCCAGAAGCCGCGCCTCTTCCCGCGTGATCCGATTGAGCGGCGAACAGCCTCCGATCGCTTCATACCTGCCCTTCAACTGATCCAGCAATTCCTTCGTGGGGGGACGGCCGTGCCGGATGTGCGTGTAGTAGGGTTCGATTTCATCCCGATCGGCCGGCGTTCCATAGGCCATCACCAAGACGCCCAGCCCGTCTTTCATGAACTCTTTCCCTCTCTTCGCTCCGCCAGCTTCTGTTCACTGTATTCATGGACAAATCTGGTCAGTCGTTGCAACTGATCCACTTCCACCATTTTCAACACCCCATGGCCCAAGTTGAAGATGAAGCCGGGCTGCTGAATCCCTGCGTCGACGATGACGCGGGCGCGGCGCTCCACTTCCGGCCACGGGCCGAGCAGGACGGCGGGATCCAGATTGCCCTGCAGCGCAACGTCGTTTCCGACCCGCGCGCGCGCGGTGTGCACAGGAGTGCGCCAGTCGATCCCAATGACATCCGCCCCGGTTTCCCGCCACATCGGCAGGAGATCTGCCGTCGTGACCCCAAAATAAATCAGGGGAACCCTCAGGTCTTTCAGACCGGCGAAGATCGTTTGCATCGTCGGCAGCACATAGTCCCGAAAATCCTCCGGGGAGAGACATCCCACCCAACTGTCAAAAATCTGAATGGCCGACGCCCCGGCGTGAACCTGGGCGCGCATATAGGCGACGATCATCGACGCCAGCCGGTCCATGAGTTGTCGCCAAGTCTGTGGATCTCTGTACATCATGCCCTTTGTCAACAGATGTTCGCGCGACGGAGCTCCCTCGATCATGTAACTGGCCAGGGTAAACGGCCCGCCCGCAAACCCGATCAAAGGAATGGTGAGTTGATCGCGCAACAAACGGATGGTTTCAAGCACATGGGGCAGATCGCTCTCCGGATCCACTTCCGCCAGTCTGCGCACATCGTCCTGCGTGCGAACGGGACGGTGAATCACCGGGCCGCGATCCGCCTCAATGTCGAAAGGCACTCCCATGGCGCCGACGGGGATCATGATATCAGAAAATAAAATGGCGGCGTCGACACCCAACTGCTGCACGGGCAGCATCGTCACCTGCGCGCACAGTTCGGGCTGCTCGCAGATCCCGACCAAGCTGTACCGTTCCTTGATCCTGCGATATTCAGGCTGATAACGTCCCGCCTGCCTCATGTACCACACTGGCAAGCGGTCCACCGGCTGTCTCCGGCAGGCGCGCAAAAACAAATCATTTTCAATCATCAGTCAAGCGTCCTCTCTGGAATATCGAAGTCAATCATAGCATAAATGGCTTGATCTTTCGCCTAAGGCCACTGCATCCGCGCAAAATGCTCAATTTCTGTCCATTGATTGGGGTTCGTCAATGAAGTATGATTGCCAGGCGGACAGGAACGCACAACTCGCTCTATTCTCACGCAAAGGGGGCATGTCCCGTGCCGGCTTTGTCCAATCAGACACTGCAGGTTGCAAGCACCGTGATCATTGTCATAGGCGCCCTCGCGGTGATTTTTATCCGGCTGCATGCCGCAAAGAAACCGACGTCGGCGCGCAAGATCCTCATCCCTCCACTGGGAATGGCCACCGGATTTCTCATGTTTGTCTTTCCGATGATGCGAATTCCATACACGTATGCGATCGTCGCTTTCCTGTTTGGATGCCTGTTCTCAATTCCGCTTATCGCGACGTCCAAGATGCTGCGACAGGATGGCGAGGTATATCTGAAGCGATCCCCCGCCTTCATCATCGTACTGCTCACGCTGTTGATTATTCGGCTCGCCCTTCACACGTATATTGAACAGTACATCACGGTGCCGCAAACAGGAGCCATCTTCTTCATCCTCGCTTTTGGCATGCTGCTGCCGTGGCGAGCGGTCATGTACGCACGATACAAAAAATTTGTGGCGCAGGGCGATCCGGCCCTGCGGCACGCCACAGAATCATAAGCCGATTCACAAGAAACGAAGTGAGCGCCATTCGTTGCATAGGACGCCTTCTCACTTGTAACCCTAAGGGTCACAAGGAAATCGAGGAGGTGTTTTTGTTGATGAACGCAACACGGTACCTGACAGCGGCCGCCAGTGCGCTTATGCTGACGGTCGTGACCGGATGCGCAGGTCTGACAGCGGCCTCTCCTCCTGTGACCGGATACACCGCCGGACACAGGACAGGTCCTGCGCCCGCGACAGCCTATGCTGGACAGGCGCTCCACAGGTTCTACAAAGTGCTTGGCACCGAGTTTGACCGTCGTACCGGAACAGTCACCATACACGCCCGCAGCATTGCTCACGGACCGCTGACTCCAGCCGCGTTTCGCCGCATCGGCAGTGAAACGACGCTGGACGCGGCCAGCCTGGATGGCATCGTCAATTTCGGCACGTCCGAATATCCAACTCAGAATGTACACCGTGTCCGCTTGCTGGATCATCGCTCCGGCTGGCGTTATCACGCCTATCGCGGATGGAGCGGCACTGTGCGATCCGGGTCCACGGCCGCGGGCAATCATTCCGCCATAGCGGCCGGCGGCATGGGAGTGGCGGACAGCGGGGGAGCCGCCACTGTAGCCAGTCTTCCCGTGCCGTCGTCGGTGGGAGCCAGCGACGCCAGCTACGGCACACGCGGGAGTTACGCCTACCAAACCCCGGGCGTGAGCGCCTCGGCGGCGGCGGGCGCCAGCATACCCATTCCTCCGCCAGGCGTGCGGATCGATCCCAACATCACGCCCGTGGCGGGCATCCATGCCAACCGGACCGCGAAAGTGGCCGCCGTGGAGCAGATCGCCCAGAGCAAACTCGGAACGCCCTACATCTGGGGCCACAATGAGGATCGTGGGCAGTACGGCTTTGACTGCAGCAACTACACGGAGTATGTATACCATCACTCGCTGGGCTATCTATTCACGACGTCAAGCAAGGGCCAGTATCTGCACGTGGGAGTTCCCGTCAACACCGGCAACATGCTCCCGGGCGATCTCGTCGCCTTTGACCATGGCGGACACGTCGGAATATTTGCGGGCAACGGACAGATGATTCAGGAAGGCGGCGGACTCCACAAAGCCGGATATCTTCCACTCCATCCCGGCTCTTACTGGTATGGCCATATTTCTGCAGTCAAGCGCATGTTCTAAACGAAACCCTTGCCGGGGGCGCGACGCGCGTTCCCGACAAGGGTTTCCCCTGTCAAGCCGCGACTACATCACAAACCCAGCCGCAGCGTATCCCACCGTGGCGATCCCGCCCGCGATCAGTGTTGTCTTTAACAGCGACTTCGCAAAGTCAACGAGGGGCAGTTTCATCACGGTCGCCATGGCAACCGTGTTGTCACTGAGCGGCGACGCAAAACCTCCAAGCGTGCCGCTCGCGAACACGGCGGCGGCGATGAGCGGCAGCGAGGCGTGCGTCGTCGCGGCGAGAGAGAAGCCAAGAGGGATCAGAATCCCCCATGTGCCAAACGACGATCCGATGAAATAGGAAATGACAGAGCCAAAGACAAACAGCGCCGGCGCAATGAACGTCCGCGGTATGGCAGCCCCCATTGTCCGTCCCACAAAGTCTGAAAATCCCAGGTCGGTGGAAACCCCGGAGACCGCCCATACGAGGACCAGCAACATGATCACCGCAAGCATTTCGTTGCCGCCGGCAATAACGCCGTACATCAAACGACCGACTCTCTGCCGACGAAACAGGTAAAACACGGATGACGCGACCAGCGTAATCAGGATTGATTGAAGCATGGCCCTTACCGCGTCGGCGTTCATCAAGACGCCAAAAAAAGTCGCGGCCTTTCCGACGCCGCTCCACCATGTGAGAAAAAACGTCAGCCCCAGCAGCAAAGCGATTGGCAGGAGCAGATTTGCCGCCGCAGGAGTCGCCTCTTCGCTAAGGACATCGAGCGGCTCTTCAGGCAACCCTCGGCGCACCGTGGGCGTTTCCCCGGCGTCTCGCCGTTCAGGATGGCCGACGCTTCCTGCTTCCACCTGGAACTTGGAACGCTGCCGCTGCGCGATGACAACGGCAGCATGAATGGACTGCCCGGCATCCGCCCGCGGACGTCTGATCATTCTCCCGTGCACCGGAGCCTTCTCCGCCGCGACAGTTTCCTTCGTGTGCGGCGCCCTCGTTTGCGAACTGAAGAAACTTAGGTAGGCGCCTATGGCGAGGATCGCGATCGCGAAGAAATTGAGAGGGATGGTGGACAGGAAAAGCGGGTAGGGAGCCTGCGTACTGTGGATATGCTTCAGCGACACGGCCAGGAGACCGACCATATACCCTACAAATGCTGTTCCAACAGGAATCAGGCTGATGAGCGGGGTTGATGTGACATCGATGGCGTACGCCATCTTTTGCGGGCTGATATGAAATCGGTCCATCATCGATTTCATGATGGGAGCAACCGTTATGATGCGAAAGTCGGGCGCCATAAACGTGCCAATGGAGGATAGCCAGGTCACCGCGTACGCTCCGCGCACGGATTTGACTCGCGGCCCCAGCCACTTCGCAAAACCGCTGACACCGCCTGTGATGCGAACGAGACCGACCAGCGACCCGAACGTGTACAGGAAGACGATCAGGTGCAGATTGCCGGCGACCGCCAATTCCTTGAACAGATAATACAGCGCCTGGTTGACGCCGCCAAGCGGACTTGGCGCCATCATGTAAGCGCCTGCCAACAAACCGACCACGAGGCCAGGAATAACCTGGCGCGTCATGATGGAAATGGGGATCACCAGCGCGAACGGAAGCAGCGACCAGATTGTGCCATGCATGCGTAAACCCTCCTCCGCACTATTGTCGGCGGCGATGGAGGATTTTTATGCGGCGACAGTATGGCAAATCGACACCCACACATACTAAACTGCGCGTCAGCAAACTGCGCGCGTTTTGGACAACCCCGACAGGTTTTCCTGTGACGGTTTCACGGCAGACGCCATGGTGTGAGGTGTTGGCATGAGCAAGCATACCCCTGAAGAGACCAGATTCCCCCATGACAGAGCTATAACCCCTCATGACAGGTCCGCGTCCCCGCATGATAGGGCTGCGTCCCCTCATGGCAGGTCCGCGTCCCCCAGTGGCATGGCCAAACCGGCGCACGGGCGGATCTGGTGGACCCTGGGCACCGCTTTGGTCGGCGCGCTCGCGGTCTGGTTGTATTTTCGGTATGAACGGTACGCATCACTGTTCATTCACCGTCTTGGACCGTTCGGCGTGCTCGGTGCAGTCGCCCTGATGGCGATCCTCTGTATCATCCCGTTTCCCGCAGAGTTTCTCATGGTGATTGACATGCAGATTTTTGGCGTATGGAAGGGCATCCTCTATGTATGGGCGGGAGCCATGCTGGGTTCCTACGTGACTTTTCTGCTGGCGAAACGCTTCGGTGAAACCCTGATTCGCCAATTTGTGGCCGACAAACATGTGGACAGACTGAACGAACTCGTGGTCAAACATGGCGCGCTCGGGTTGCTCATGGCGAGGTTGATCCCCTTCATTCCGTTCGTCGTCCTCAACTACGCCTGCGCCATGATTCCGGAAGTGGGAACATGGACGTATCTTTGGACGACCGGACTGGGGATCATGCCTTATGATGTCGGAGCCGCCCTGGTGTTTCTCGGATTCTCAAAACGCACGATGGCATGGCTGATCGCGGGCGGCGTCGCGATCGTCCTCATGTGGCTGACGGCGCTTTGGATCAGGCGCGCCCACGCCAAACAGGCGAAAGCGGACCGCGAGGACCGGGGCGAGGCCGCACGCCGCGGCCCTCGTCTGCCCCAGTCCAGGCAGCGCGTCTGATCCGGCATGCGGCGACGGACCAATCGAATTTCACTGCTCTACTAGTAGCCGCGGCGGCAATCCACAACCCCCAATAGAGGTTGTGTTGACATGTAACGCTGGAGATTTTCGAAAAAAAATCGACTGACCTCTGGCACTGAACTCGGGCCGGAGACATGCGGTGTAATATAGACGTTGGGCAGGCGCCACAACGGACTGTCTGAGGGCAGCGGCTCGATTTGAAAGACATCAAGGATTGCCGCCCGCAAACGCCTGTTGCTCATATGTTCAATCAGATCGTTCTCTGCGATCAACCCCCCGCGCCCAATATTAACCAAAATAGCGTTCTCTTTCATCACGGAGAGGATGCGCGTATTGACGACCTCCCGCGTTGCCTCCGTCAAAGGCAGCGACAGAACGAGCACATCGGCGGCAGCGGCGAATTCTTCCCACTGACCGGAGGTGTAATGACGGTCGACAATATGCGCCTGCCTGCCGCTCTCGCTGAGCCCGATCACGTTCATCTGAAACGCTCTGCCGAGCCGGACGATCTCCTCCCCGATGGAACCGATTCCCGCCACAGCAAGAGTTTGCGACGACAGCGTCTCAGTCATGAATGGACTCCACACAGCCCCCGCCTGCTGATAACGAAATCGATCCAACTGCTTGACGACATATAACACAAAGGCCAGTATGTACTCGGCGATAGGTTGCCCAAATTGCCCCGTGACGCGGGTGACGACCATCCATTCTTTGACATGGGGACTGGCGGCGATGTCCTCCACGCCCGCGCCCATCAATTGGATCCATTGCACATGTTCCGCATCATCCAGCAGAGCGAGGGGGAACCGCCAGCAGAACAGCGCCTCGGCGTCGGAGATCAACCTCTCCGCTTCCTCACGGTTGGAGGCCACCGCTATATTTCTATATCCCAGCTTCAATAACTCCCGCGCGTACTCCATCGCCCTTGTCTGGTGATAAATGAGCACCAGCGGCGTATGTCCGCCTCCATCGTCCATGTCCATGTCCATCCCTTCGTTCGTTTGCCATTGAAAACAGAACTTGTTTACAATAGACAACAGGAGGCAGGAAAGATCAGACCCGCATGGTCGACCCCCACCTCGCTGCCGCACCATCAGCAGGAACACAGTATACGACTCCGACCGGCAGAGATAAAAATGACTCGTCATGACGGACAATCTTATTTTCAGAAGAGGAGCGCACATCTGATGGCTGACGATAGGCAAAAAACACCTTGGCGCACACTGACCGCATCTACCCTGCTGCTCGTCGTCCTGGCCGTGATTTTCAATATCGCGCAAAGCTCGACACTCATCGCATCCATTGTTCCGCGCGATCGACTGTGGGCCGAGTGGGCCTTTGCGCTCTTTTGGCTGGTCGTGGGATTCTGGCTGGTTCACCACACCACGCACCTGTTTTCGCAATTCACGAGCAGACAAAAGACTGCCGATGCGCGCGCATGGACCACATTACGCAGGGCGTTGGCCGGTGTAGGCTACCTGTTTGTGGCGGTCGTCACACTCCACCTTCTGCACGTGCAGATCAGCAGCATCCTGGTTGGCGGCGCACTCACCGGCGTGATCCTGGGCATCGCCGCGCAGTCCACGCTCTCCAATCTCTTCGCCGGTCTCATTTTACTCACCGTCCGGCCCTTCTCGTTGGGCCAAACAATCAGTATCCGTTCCTCCTACTTCAGTTCGGTCGATTATACCGGCCAAGTGATCGACGTCAACTGGTACTACACGACGATTGAAGATGGAGAACGGCGCAGGATCGTTCCCAACTCAGCCATAATCACGGCCGTCATCACCGTTCACACCGCCAAGGAGACGCAGGTCTGGAACGTCTCACTCCCTTACCACATCGCGGCCGATGATGTGCGACAAACCGTCTCCGACCAATATTCCAGCGCCGTGAGCGTCTCCATCACCGATTTTGGCGTGGACGCGTACACCTTCACGCTGGAAGCGCCAGCCTCCCTCGACCCTGACATCATCCGGCGCGCCATCGCCAGTCAACTGTCGGGGCCATCCTGAAAATCACCCCTCCATTGTGTGATTTTCATCGCAACTTCCAGAAACTCGCGCTGCTCTCCCGGAATATCAAAAGCGGCGCGCGCTGGATCCACCCACTGGAATGCGTCGATCTCCGCATTCGGCGCGAAGGACCCAGTCTCCACCAATCGGCACAGAACGGCCACGTCAAGCGTGATTTCAGACGGTGAAACAGCAATCACCTGGATTGGCCTGACCGTCATGTTGGCTTCCTCCCGCATCTCCCTGACGACCGTGTCAAAGGGACGTTCGCCGCGCTCCTTCAGTCCTCCGGGCAATCGCCACGGACGTTTGCGTCTGTACGTATGATGCAGAAACAGGAATTCACCGCGATCATTGGGCACCACGGCAACGACGCCGATCACGTATTTACGCTTCAGCCAAAATACGATCCATTTTGACAGCCAAGCGGGCAATAACCCAAAAATCCGGACGCTCACCCTGTTCAGCCATGCCACAGCGCCACCTCCAGACCTGCTGTTGCACCGTCCCGTCACGCCCATCAAAGAAATTCGCGGCGGTGTCAGTATCCTACCATCCCACACCTCGTCTGAGCAACGCACGATTGGAGAATACTGTAGCGTTGGCATAGAGATGCGCGTTTTCGTATACTATGAGTGCATGTCAACACTAAAGACTGCATACAAGAAACAAGAAGGTGACTATCCATGACCAAGCAGTATTATACCGTTGAAGACGCCAATCGACTATTGCCGCAGATCCGGACGCAGATCGCTGAACTGAAGAACTCCCGCGAAGAAATCGCCGTCAGGCGTTTGAAGATTGAACGATTGCGGCGGGAACAGGGCAAAGCGGAAAACTCCGACCACTTTTTCGAAGAAGAGGCGCACATCGAGTTCTCTCTGCTCACGGCCAGGCAGCAGATCGACCATTTGTTGAGCCAGTCGATTGAAGTGAAGGACATCGATGCGGGACTGGTTGATTTCCTGACGCTGATTGACGGTCGGGAAGCCTATCTGTGCTGGCGCGCAGGTGAACCCGACATCCGCTACTGGCATGGCATCGACGAGGGTTTTGCAGGCAGAAGGCGCTTCACCGAGGAATCGTCCTAGATCCGCGGACTCTCGTCTATCCTCAAACATCGCCGCAGGCGTATATTTTCCCGGTTGTTGGTGGTGTGCAGCCGTGAGATTTTGCTTCGCAAAACTCATGCATGCCACTGCGGCTCAGACAGCCGCAGTGGCATGCATGATCCGTCCTGGCGGGAGTCCAGCGCTGTCGCTGAACTCGCGACGGGCGCAATATAGGACTCCCCCCAAGCGGGCCTTGCGTCCGTGAAGGACTTCCCGGCGCTTGTTTCAGCCGGCTGTTGGCGGCGCCTCTGCGCCTCACTGCGGCAGCGACCGCCCGCAAACGCGGGCGAGGCGCACGCCAGACGCAGACCACACTTAAGGAGCCGTGCGCACGGCGGCGTCGGCGACCGCCAATTCGAGGCGTTGCACATGCAC
This sequence comes from Bacillota bacterium, assembly GCA_021793015.1. GTDB lineage: Bacteria > Bacillota > Bacilli > Alicyclobacillales > SLC66 > JAKADD01. The sequence goes on along the minus strand of JAJYTO010000023.1, from coordinate 396 downwards.
CTGCCGATAGTGCAGTTCCCTGATCCTCGTTGCGTCTGACTGCAAATGATACACCCTCACATGCTGCAGCACCGTTTCCGGTATAAGCACCGCCGCCGCGCTGCCTGTGGCCAGTTCCATCAATTTCTGCCTCATCTCATCTGTCATGACCAGTTCCACCCGCAGGTGGCCAATTCGGCTCTTGTGCACGCGCTGATCCTCCCCATAAAACTGCCTTGTCAGGAGTACGGTACGCTTGCGCCAGCCAATATGTGCCCACGAAACGCGCCCAATTTGCATGGACGCCTCCCTATATGTCCGAGTCCGTCGGCTGGAGGACAAAAGTCTGCAGGTCTGCTCAAAGAGGGTGTCTAAAAGTGGAAATAGGGGTTGTGCATACGTTCCTCTGCGATGAGA
>JAJYTO010000022.1 GCA_021793015.1 Bacillota bacterium | reverse complement strand
CTGACAAAAGCAAAGAAGTCCGTTCGTATGCGAAAGACGGTAGGGCCGGAACGGTCCGAACCTGTGCAGTCTGCACAAAAGCCTGAGGAGACCGACATAAGACGCGATGCAGGTGATCCCTGTGTGGCGCACAAGTCGATGATCCAGGAAACTCCGGCAGCGATGCTGGAAACCCCCGCCTAGGCGCCACAGGCGCCAGGCGGAGGGAGGTTCATTTTGACAGGGCTTCATCATCTGACCGCCGTCTCGTCACACATTCGGGAGAATTACCAGTTCTACACAAAGGTCATGGGCATGCGGCTGGTCAAGCGCAGTGTCAACCAAGACGATGTCAGTGCCTACCACCTATTTTACAGCGGCGACAGAAGAGGGGTTCCCGGCAACGACTTTACATTCTTTGACTGGGATGTCCCAAAGAAACAGCGGGGCGGCAATAGCATTATCCGCACCTATTTGCGTGTGAACGGGAAAAACGCCTTGTCTTGGTGGGCTGATTGGCTTCGCGAGCACGGGATCAAACACGACGGAATCAGCGAATTGGACGGCCGCGCCTCGATTCTTTTTGTAGACCCGGAGGGGCAAAGACTCGCTCTCGTTGACGACGGAGGACATGGAGATCCGCATGAAGCATGGGCACGCAGTTCAGTGCAGGCGGCAAATCAGATTCGCGGTCTGGGTCCGATCATGCTGAGCGTGCCGGATCTGCGCCCCACGGATTTGCTGTTGACCAAAACCCTAAACATGCGTCAGGCGCGTCACTACGCGCATCCGGAGGGCGGTATTGTCCATGTCTACGAAATGGGGCCCGGCGGACCTCATGCAGAACTGCACGTGGCGGAACAAACGGATCTCCCGCCAGAGCGGCTTGGCGCAGGCGGCGTACATCATGTGGCGTTTCGGACTCCAAATGAAGAAGAATATCATGAATGGATACGGCGCATTCAATCCTTTCGCATTCCAAATAGCGGCGAGGTCGACCGCCACTGGTTCCGTAGCCTGTACTTTCGGGAACCGAACGGCATCCTGTTTGAAATCGCCACAGATGGTCCTGGATTCGCTGTTGACGAGGATACGGAAACACTTGGCGAAAAGGTCGTCCTGCCGCCATTCTTGGAACCGCAGCGCTCCGAAATTGTTGCCAACCTCAAACCCATCGATTAATGGCTTTGTGACGCAGTGAGCATCGCAAAGATTCCCAGCCTACATTTCGCATCTTCGCCAATCGAGTGACCGTGGTCGGCAACTGGGCGACGGTGGCCTTTCTCATTCTTCGCCCGCACAGCTACGCAGGCTTTTGCGGAGATTTCTTCCAGAGATACAGCGCCAGAATGGCCGAGCCAAGAATCGGCAGACCAAATAGGTCCGGTCCAATCGTCAAGCAAACCGCGAACAGCCCAATTGCGATAGGCCAGTTCGGCGCCGGCGCCGAAGACGGACCGGGATGATTGGTGATAACAGGCGAGGATTGAGATGTACGCACGGATGTGGAAGCCGCACCAGCCGTACCGACTTGCACCTGCGTCGTCGTTGTCTGCACTGGACCGGCGCTTGCCCCAACCGCGACGCCGAGTGTAACAACAAAACACAGCAGCGTCGAAAGGATGACGAGCCCCGCTATGATGCCTGCGAGTGGTCTGGGGATGACCGGACTGCGAAACAGTCGCCACACCGCCAAAGGCCAGAACACCAAAAGAATCCACACCGTATGCCAGGCAGCGGCAAAAGCCGTGGCGTCTCCAGCCAGATTCCACGGTTCCCCCAAGTCGACAATGGCCGCCTGCAAGTCTGCCATCGAGTGTGATTGATCCCAGATAGTGTCCAAATGGCTCCGCAACTCCCGAACGATTTCGTCAATCTGCGAATCCTTCCTTCCGGCGTGTCGCACCCTGCGCAGAAAGGCTGCGATGGTGCGCGCTGCCTGGTCTGACTCGCCTCTTTGGCCATGGTTCATGAGAGATCGACCTCCACAATATTGCTCATATCGGAAATCAACTGCCGCCAAACTGCCGTGAGTTCACGCAGCCGTTTCGAACCGGTCTCGCTGAGCGTATAGACCTTGCGCGGCGGACCGCCGTATGGTTCCGTCCAATCCGCTCGCACCAGGCGGTCGCGTTCCAATCTCCGCAGCAGCGGATAAAGCGTTCCGGCGGCGATGTCAAGCGTGGCGAAAGCGCTCAGCCGTTCGAGCAGCGCGTACCCGTGACCGGGTTCCTTGGCAAGGAGTCCGAGCAGCGCCAGTTCCAACACGCCGCGACGGACTTCGCTCAAAGACGCAGTGGTTTTTTCCAAAGTCACACCTGCCTTTCGACTAGAGTATATCACTCACTACTATGCGAAGCAATATAGTTGGCCGTATTCTTTGGTTGCATTCCTGGATTTCCATCAAATATTGGTGAGCGGCGACTCCCATACGAAACTTTTTGCGCCAAGAATATGCGGGCGAAACATCGAGACTTCTACGTTTTTTTGGTAAAATAGACTGGTCAAGCGGACAAGTCAAGTATTCAGGCATTGTTCCGATTTCGTTGTATCGCCACCCCCGTCGTGGGGCCATGCGGTTTCGTGCAAGACGCTCTTCGGAGCGATCTTTGGACGAAGGGGGTGGCGAATGCGAGTGAACCTACATCTGAGCATGACCAATACGGTCGCGGGTTTGGCGATTGCAGCGGCAGTGACGATTGTTCGAGTTCTTTACGGGCGGCGAAAAAAGTAAGAGCGACCGTTGACACGACGGTCGCTCTGTAAAGGCTATTTCGCTGCTCTCCGCATAAACGAAGCCGCATGGCCCCGCTTGATGTATACTATACAACCTGAACCATTTCAATTCAATCCTCGCCAAAAGAAAATGTTATCCGTCAGCGCCATTGTCACCGTATCATTCACCAGCGGCAATGGCAACCGATCCATCACCGCTGGCGCGGCTATTGCCGTAGCGGACGCGTAGGATGAGAAGGCCGCCCAACACCAGCGTAAAAGTCATAAACGACAGCCCGGCGAGGATATTATTATTGCTAACGGTGAGGAGATATCCGACCATAAACGGACCGACGAAACCGCCCAGATTGCCGAGGCCATTGATGAGACCCATCGAGGAACCAAGGGCGTCACGCCCGACGATGAGCGGCGGCAACGTCCAGAATACCCCGAGAAATGCCATCACCCCGGCCTCAGTAAGGGAGAGGAAAACGACTGCGAGCACAGGGCTGGACTTGCCGATCAGGGCCGAGATCAAGAGGGCAATACCTGCAACCACCAACGGAACCGCGACGTGTTGCTTGCGCTCACCGGTGCGGTCGGAGTGCTTGGAATTAAGCCACAGGGCGATGACTGCGACAACATAGGGCAGGGCGGCAAGAAACCCGACGCCAGTGGGGCCCAGGGAAGATAAGTTCTTAAGAATGGTAGGCAGCCAAAGCGCAACGCCGTATAGTCCAATAAGAGCCAGAAAGTAAACCAGCACCAAGAGCCAGACCTGTCCGCTCGCGAAGGCTTGTCTCCAGTTATTGGCGGAAGGGCTCGTTTTTTTCTCGTCTTCCGCGAACTTGGCCCTGAGATATTCCCGTTCCTCATTGCTAATCCATCGTGCCGTATCCGGGGACTCATCGATGGCGAACCACCAGACAATCGCCCAGATGAAGGCTGGGAAACCCTCCAGGTAGAACAGCCAACGCCAAGATAGATGCGCCAGGACGAGGCCGGAAACAGGAGACATAATAATGGCGGCGATCGGCAGACAGAACATCCAGTACGAATTTGCGCGCGCGCGTTCTTCAAGCGGGAACCACTTGGCCAAAAGCGCGAGAGTTGCGGGCCATACCCCGCCCTCCGCGATCCCTAAAAGGAACCGCACCAGCAAAAGCTCCGCAACATTTTGGACAGCGCCGGTCAGGACGGCGCAAATTCCCCAGACAATGAGGGCGATGGTGACAAACTTTTTCGCGCTCCATCTGACCCCGAGATGTCCACCAGGAATCTGGAGAAACAGATAACCAAAAAAGAAGATGCCTCCGGCAAGGCCAGCAACCGTGGCGCTGACGCCCAAAGTTTTTTCCATGCCGGCAAACCCGAATCCGATGTTGATGCGATCCATAAAACTGATGGTGTACATCAGGAATGCGACTGGGATAATCCGTACCCAGCGTTGCCGGGGAACTGAGTTGGGAACCGGTGCGTGCACAGAGGCCAATGGAGTTTCCCCTCTCTTTGAGGAAGAGCATTGATAGAACGAACGGCAGGAAAATTCTTATCTGAACAAATTTTCTAACAAAACTTGGAACATGTCAAGTCGGAACTTTGAAGAGCTATTTGCGATATCTTGTACAGTCAGGGCAGATGGGTGACTATTCCAGGGCGATCCCTGACAGCACGATGTTCCACACCACACGGACGGGATATTTGATATTGTGATCTTGAAATTGGTCTGTGAAAATGTCAGTCATCTTGATTGACTCGGATATTCATGTTTCGCCTGCGATTGGCAGACGCCAACCATAAGGAACTTAGCGTTGGCCATTCTGGAGACTCACAGATCGCTCGAAGATGCAAGGAGTGTGCGCAAAGTGATTGAGCCGACAGAGAACCCGCAGGAATCCGTACAGCCCCCGTCCACTCATACCGTCGTCATTGGACTCGGCAATCCACTCATGAGTGACGAGGGAATCGGAAGCCGCCTCATCGCCGAATTCGCCAGACGCTCACGCTGCGGGGAGTTTGCGGGCGTCCTGTTTCTGGATCTGGGCACATCGGGAGCCAAGGTTCTCCACGCCATCGCCCAAAAACGCAAAGCCATCTTTCTGGATTGCGTCTTTATGAGGGAACAGCCGGGAGCGATTCGCAGGTTCACACCGAACGACGTGCGTTCCCTCAAGATTCTCAGCCTTTTTTCCTTTCACGAAGCGGATCTGCTCGGAGTCCTGGAGCTCTCGCGCAAGCTTGGGGAGTGTCCTCGCGAGGTCGTCATATTCGGGATTGAGCCCCAGGAGATTGCCCCAGGAGAAACGCTCTCTTGCGTTCTCCAGGAGAGAGTGAAAGATTATGTGGCCATGATTCAGGCGGAACTGTAACTCTCAATCCCCCTGCAGCCGAGCCAGGGCGACGGCTGTCTGTCCGGCGGCCAAACCGCCGTCGTTCGCCGGCCATTTGACAGGGTGATACACCGCGAGACCCGCGCGCTCCGCCGCCTGTGCGAACCAGCGTAACAACCACGGATTCTGCCACACGCCTCCGCCCAACACAACCTCGCGAATGCCGTTTTCCGCGGCGATGCGTTGAGTTGCCTCCACCAGACCACTGCATAATCCGCGGTGAAACTTTGTAGCCATCTGCGGTCGCGGCGCGTTGCGGCGCAAGTCTTCAAGCAAATGCCGGAGGCCCGGTTGCAACTCCACCAGCCATTTTCCCTGCTCCCGTACGACGGGAAACTCGTAGCCGTCCGTCACTGACGGCGTCACATACGCTTCCAATCGCAATGGCAACTCGCTTTCAAATGTGGCGATCTTGTGTCCCGTAATCAGTACCCCCGCCACGTCAAAGAGACGCCCCGCGCTGGAGGAACGATAGCCGGGCAAGCGGCTGCACAAGGCCTTTTCTGTAAACGTCACCTGCTTCTCATCCAGTTCCAGAGCTGCGGTCACGAACGGCGCGAATTCCTCCCATAACCCCAATTCGTAGAGATAGTTCAGAACCAGCCGCCAGGGTTCGCGCACAGCGTTATCGCCAGAGATCATGCGCAGAGGGCGCAGCTGACCCACCCGTTCCACACGCTTCAAATCGCCAAGCAGAAACTCCCCACCCCAAATATCCCCGTCGCCGCCGAACCCCGTTCCATCGAGAATGATCCCAAGCGTCCTGGAAGACAGGCGATGTTCCAGCATGGCGGCCGCCATGTGCGCGTGGTGGTGCTGTACGCAGACCGTCGCTTCGATACACTGTCTGGCGTAAGCCTGGCTGACATAGCCCGGATGCGGATCATGGACGACAAACTCAGGACGGACGCGCAACATGCGCAGATACCACTCGACTTGTTCCTGAAAGACTGCAAACGTCAGAGGTTCCGCCAGATCGCCGCCATAAGGGCCCAGCCACATCTTGCCCTGATCGGAAACGGCAAACGCATTCTTTAGATCGCCCCCCAACGCCAGCAGAGGCGGCAAATGTTTCCCTATATGCGCCACACTGTCCGCCTGTGGCGCGAATCCGCGCGAACGCCGGATGATGTGCGGCGCGCCCCCGTCAATCCGCAGAATCGAATCGTCGACCGGCCGCATAATCGGGCGGTTATGAACGAGAAAACCGTCCGCGATTGTTCCCAGTCTCCGCAGGCCATCGTGAGTGGTGAACGCAATCGGTTCCCCGCTTACATTGCCGCTCGTCATGACCAGCGCAGAAAGCGCTTCGTCAGATGTCAGCAACACATGCACCCCAGTATACGGCAGAAACACGCCGTACCGGTTCACGTACGGCGCGACTCCGGGCGCCAGGTCAGCGTTCGCGCGCTTTCGCACCAGGAGGATCGGATGCTCTTTTGAGGTCAACCAAGCGTGCTCTATCTCGTCGATGACGCAGAATTCCGCCAGAGCCGCTTCGGTCATCATCACCGCGAGCGGTTTTGACGGCCGGCGCTTGCGCTGCCGCAACAGCGCCACCGCACCCTCATCCTTGGCACTCACGGCGAGATGAAATCCTCCAATGCCCATAACCGCTGCAATTCCTCCGGCGCGAAGTGTCTCCTGCGCCCGTTTCAGCGCGTCTTCACCCCGGCCCATCACACGGCCGTCCGGCGCCAGCCACTGCAATTCGGGGCCGCACGCCGCGCAGGCGGTAGCCTGCGCATGAAAACGGCGAGACTGCACATCGGTGTATTCCTGAAGGCATTCGGCGCACAGCGGAAAACTCTCCATCACCGTGGTTTGACGGTCAAACGGCAAGCTCTTCGCGGCCGTATAACGCGGACCGCACTGCGTACAGGACGTAAACGGATAGCGGTAATACCGACTGCCCGGAGTTCGCATATCGCGCACGCAATCTGGACAGATCGCCAGATCGGCCGGAATGCCAAAAGACGAGCTCTTTGCGCCGATCGCCGAGCCGACAATTTGAAAATCCCCATACCCCTCGGGTGGCGCGGGCTCGATATTGATCTGTTCAATATTCGCCACGGCCGGGCGATCCGTGCGCAGACGCTCGATAAACACAGCCAAAACTTCGGGTTCCCCTTCCACATCGATCCTGACGCGGGCTCCTTCATTGCGGACCCTGCCGGCAATGCCCATGCTTTCGGCCAATCGGTGCACAAAAGGGCGAAATCCGACGCCCTGAACCACGCCCGTGACAAACAGAATCAGACGTCCGCCGGCCACAGGGACTCCGTTTGCGGTCACCGCGTCGGTGGTCTCAGGGACTCCGCTCGCGGTTACCCGGCAGCCCGTCATTGGAGCTCCGTTTGCGAACCTTTTGCCGCCGCTCATGAGAACTCCGGCCCTTTTTCCGCTGCGCCAAGCGACCGCTTCTCCTGCACCCGCTGTTGCAGCCAGTCGAGCCAGCGGTCGAATCCTTCGCCTGTGCGCGACGAAAGGGCAAGGATGTCAGTCTCATTGTGAATGGACCGGATATTGCGCTCGGCCAGATCCAGGTCAAAATCGGTATACGGCAACAGGTCGATTTTCGTGATCATGGCCACTTGCGCACGGCGAAATATGCCCGGATATTTTAACGGCTTGTCCTCCCCTTCTGTGGTGCTGAGCAAAACGACTTTAAAATCTTCTCCCAGATCGTACGACGAAGGACAGATCAAATTGCCGACGTTCTCAATGATCAGCACATCCAGATCACCCTGCTCCACAAACGGCAAATGCTTTTCGATCATATGAGCTTCGAGATGGCATGTGCCGGAGGTGATGATCTGCTTGACGGGAGAACCGTAGACCGCCAAACGTTTGGCGTCGTTCTCTGTTTGAACGTCCCCGACGAGAATCCCGATCTTCAAGCGGTCACGCAATCTCAGCAGGGTTTTCTCCAGCAGCGCCGTTTTCCCGGAACCCGGAGAGCTGATCATGTTTAGGGTCAGCGCGCGCCGCTCTGCCCAGTGCGCCCGAAGCTTTGCCGCCAATTCATTGTTGGCTTCCATCACACTCTGTTTCACGTCAATCTTCGCCATCACACTCTGTTTCACGTCAATCTTCGCCATCACACTCTGTTTCACGTCAAGCTTCGCCATCACACTCTGTTTCACGTCAAGCTTCGCCATCACACTCTGTTTCACGCCAATCTTCATCGCATTCCACCTCCAGACAGGAAACCTCCAACTGTTCCCCGCCGATCACGTCGACACCCTGCGAGCGGCAAACCTCACAGGCGAACAAGAACTCACCAGTAACCGTGACGTGGCCGCACGCCTTGCATCGCAATTGCAACCGTTCTTCTTCGACCATGAAGACCGTGTGCTCGGTCAGTGGATCGTTTTTCTTCAGCACGTCCAGGCAGAACAGAAGATTGTCCGTTTCAATGGCCATCAATCGTCCCACCGACACGGACGCGCCGATCACCCGAACCGCATGGACACTGGCGCCCTCTTTTGCGACAATACGCACAATTTCCTGCGCGATGCTCAGTTCGTGCATGTCAGCAGATCCTCGGCAATTGTTCCAAAGACAAAAGATCCAACACGCGCACCGCGCCGATGTACGTCTCCAAACTGGCGAATCCGGGAATGTCGTCCGTCACCTCGCCAATCACCGCGGCGTCTTTGCTTTCCTGCACCGTGCGCATGATCCGCAGACATTCGTCAGCCTCCTCCGGCGCCACGACCGCCACCAGTTTCCCTTCGCTCGCCAGGTACAGCGCGTCAAGACCCAGCACCTCGCAGATGCCGCGCACGTCTTCCTGAATGGCCATCGACGTTTCGCGGATGCGCAAGTTCAAACCGCTGGCCTGCGACAGTTCCTGCACCGTTGTGGCGAGTCCACCGCGGGTCGGATCGCGCATGCAGCGGATGCCAGGCAGATCGCGCACCGCCATCACCACATCACGCAAACAAGCCGTGTCGCTTTGAATTTGACTTTCAAAATCGATCCCGAACCGGTGCGCCAAAACGCTCGCGCCATGATCGCCAACCGTACCCGATACAATCACGGCGTCACCCGCGCGAATTTGCGCAGGACTCCACTGAAGCCCTTTCGGTACAAACCCGACGCCGGTTGTTGTGATGTACAATCCGTCCGCCGCTCCCCGCTCCACCACCTTCGTGTCGCCGGCGACGATCTGCACGCCGGCCTTTTTCGCAGCGATGGCCATCGACTCGACAATGAACACCAGTTCCTTGGTTGGCAGTCCTTCTTCAAGAATGAAGGAAGCCGTCAGATAGGCGGGGGTCGCGCCGCCCATGAGCAAATCGTTGACAGTGCCGTTGACCGCCAGGTCGCCGATATTGCCCCCCGGAAAAATATACGGTTTAACGACGAACGCGTCGGTGGAGAGCGCCATGCGCTCTGTCGAAGGATCCAAAATCGCCTGATCGCCGAGCGCTTTCAGATACGGATTGTCAAACAGGGGAACGAACAGCGTTTCAATCAATTGGTGCGTTAACTTTCCGCCTGACCCCTGGGCGATCTGAACCACGTCGGGCAGATCTTCGATCGCAAGCGGTCGGCTCCGGGCGAGTCTCTGTCTGTTCAATCGCGAGCACCTCCAGTCTGGATAGTCACGTGTTGGTAGCGATAATACGCTGCGCACGTTCCTTCCGACGACACCATGCAGGCGCCAAGCGGCCGCTCTGGCGTGCATCCCGTTCCAAAAGACGCGCATTCTCGCGGTTCCTTGACGCCTCTCGTGATTTCTCCACAGATGCACTCGCATGGTTCCTCGGGACGCGGCAACGGCATCCAATCGTGGAACTTATAGTACGCATCGAACGCGCGCAATTCCTTACGCAACGACAGTCCGCTCTCCGCGATCGCACCTATGCCCCGCCATTCCTGTTCCACTGGGGAAAATACTTCCTTCACCACGTCCTGCGCACGGGGATTCCCGTATTTTGTGACCGCGCGTGAGTACTGCACTTCCACTTCGCAGCGCCCTTCCCTGCGTTGTTTCAGAATCATGAAAAGCGATTCCAGAATGTCGTTCGGTTCAAAGCCAGAAATCACAACGGGTCGATGATACTCTCGGGGGATAAATTCGTAATCCTGACTGCCGACAATGGTGCTCACATGTCCAGGGCCCAGAAACGCATCGATGCGAACGCCAGGATCATCGAGCACCGCCCGAATGACTGGGGGCACCAAAACGTGATTGCTGAGCATCGAGAAGTTTGTAAGTCCAAGCTGTTTCGCGCGGATCACGCTGAACCCGTTCGCTGGAATCGTCGTTTCAAAGCCGACAGCGAAAAACACGACTTCGCTGTCGGGATTTTCAACCGCCAACCGTACGGCGTCAAGGCTCGAATACACGATCTTGACATGGGCGCCCTTCGCCTTTTCTTGCAGCAGGCTGGACGATGAACCGGGCACCCTCACCATGTCGCCGTAGGTGGCGATGATGGTTCGAGGGCGGCGCGCCAATGCGATCGCCTGATCGATCTTCGCGATGGGCGTCACGCAGACCGGGCAGCCGGGTCCATGGACAAACTTGATTGCCTCCGGAAGCACTTGCTCCATGCCGGAACGGACGATTGAATGCGTGTGTCCGCCGCAAATCTCCATGATTCTTTGCGGCGCATCGCACAACTTATGGATTTGCTCCAGCAAATAGCGGGCCGCCGCGGGATCCCGGTACTCATCGACAAATTTCATGCACAATCCCCCCTCGCTTATCCCGGAAAATCGCCGCAGGCGTTTTTTCATTCCGTTGACGGCGCGGCGGCGGCGTGGAGATCTTCCTGAAAACAGGCGCGCAGAAGTTCCAGCGTTTCTTGCGCTTCCTGCGCGTCGATGATCTGCAATGCAAACCCGACATGCACCAGCACATAATCGCCAGGGTGGACCTCATCGAGCAGGTCGATGCATATCCGACGCTTTACTCCGGCCATATCGACCAGCGCCGTGCTTCCGTCGATGTCCAGCACCTCAGCGGGAACTGCCAAGCACACCCCAAACCACCTCCCAACCTCCCAACCTCCAAGGAATCCATGAACGCGTATACTCTATCACTCTATACAAACTCCACGTGGAGATAATGAGTCGAACAGGATATGCAAGGATCGTACGCGCGAACCAGCATCTCCAGCCAAAGCCGGATCTCCTCCTCGCTCCGGTCGACGATTTGCGGCAGCAGCACCTCCATGTCTCTCTGAATATTCCCGTGATTTTGGTTGGTCGGAATGCTCATATTGGCGGATGTGCAGCGTCCCTGATCGTCGAAGACGTAGCGATGAAAGAGAATCCCTCTGGGAGCCTCGACGCAACCGACTCCCTCGCCAGCCTGCGGTTCTACGTGTGGGATCTCCTGTCGCAGCCCCGCCGTCAGGAGGTCATCGATCAATTCCACAGCGGATTCAACAATATGCGCGCATTCCACAACCTGGGCAAGGGTGTTGAAATACGGGTTGTGGCGCCGGGTTTCCAGATCGAACGTCCGGGCGATGTCCTTGGCGAGCGGCTTAAGATACGCGGAATTCAGGTTGTAGCGCGCCAAAGCGCCGACCGCGTAGGAATCGCGATGCCAGCGCGCCCATTTCGCCGTCGATTGGGGGGAGACGTATTCATTGACAACGGATTCAAACTCCATAAGGGAAGTGGGTTCCGCCATGTCCGTGCTGCCGATTTGCCCCTCGTAAAAAGTGTATCGATCCGGCTGCACGAGCGCCACGTATTCCGTCTCGCGCTCAAAGTCGGGAAGCTGGTCCGCCAGGCTGGCCAGCACGTCGACCAGCGACGTGAGATCGGGTACGGCGTCCGCCAGCGTGACGCGAAGCGCCCGCAATTCCGTCTCACTGGGAATCTTGCTGAACCCGCCTGGTTTGAATGTGATCGGGTGAGTGGTTCGCCCCGCCAAAAGATCGGACCAACCATTGGCCATGCGATGCAACTTGATCACGGTCTTGACGACGTCAAAATGAGTCTGCACAAGCGGAACGACGGATTTCGCCCCCAACATATCGGGGGCTACGAGATAGCCGGCATGCAGAACGTGACTTTGGATCTGTTCCGAATAATGCGCCAGAAGGCGCAGCTTGTCGGTCTGTTCGGAGACAGGAATCCGCATGGCGGACTCGATCCCTTTGATGCAGGCGAGCGAATGGCTGATTGAACAGATTCCGCAGATGCGGCTCACGACCGTCTGAAGATCCTCCCAACTTCGCCCGCGCACCATCGCTTCAAAAAAACGCGGCGCCTCGGGAACTTGCCATTCGACCTGCTCGATGACGCCGCTCTGGACATTGACCACGATGTTGCCATGGCCTTCAACCCGGGTAATGTGATGGATATCAACCTTCTTATTCATCGCCGCGCCTCCTTGTTTTCCCTATTTATGACCAAATAACTGCATGCGGTCCTCCAGATCCTCAGCCCTCTTCCCGTATCTCTCCATGATAACTCTTGCGGCTTGCGCATTCGGTTCGTCAACGGGTCCGCGGCAGCCAAAGCACCACGCGCCAAAGGAGGGACAGCGGGCGTCGCATCCCGCCCTCGTGATCGGCCCCAGACAGATCTCCTGGTATTCATAGCGACAGACGTTTTCCCTGCGCTTGCACTCCACGCAAACCGGGTAGTTCGGGATTTCCGGCCGCTTTCCCAGGATCAGGGAACGGACGACGGTTGCAAACTCTCGGCGGTCGATCGGACAACCGTAGATCTTATGGTCGACTTGAACAATCTCATCCACCGCTTTTGTGGGGGCGCTGTCCAGATGAGGCAGCGCAGAGTCTGCCCCATAGACGAGTTGCTTGACCTCTTGCAAATCAAAACGATTCTTCATTTTGTTGACGCCGCCGTCCGTGGCGCATGCGCCCAAAGCCACCAGAATCTTGGCCCGCTCGCGGATCTGGCGCAATTTCTCTTCGTCTTGCGGGCGTGTGATGGAACCTTCGATGATCGCCACGTCGTACTCTTCACTCTGTTCCGACATGCCTTCCCGCCACTCAACCAAGCGCACAATGGAAATAAGATCCAGAATTTCTTCCTCCATATTGACGATCTGGAGCTGGCATCCTTCGCAACCGGCGAAATCAAAAATCGCGACCTTCGGCTTGTTCATTCAAATCGCCTCCATGACTTCCCTGATGGCGGAGTACTGAAAGACCGGCCCCTCCTGGCAGACGTACACGCCGTTCATCTGACAGTGGCCGCACTTGCCGACGCCGCACTTCATGCGGCGCTCCAGCGACAGATAAATGGAGGTGTCCGCCAACCCCATTGTTTTCAATTCCTTCAACACGAAACGATACATGACCGGCGGACCGCAAACAACGGCGATGGTGTTCTCCGGAACTATTCGGATCAAAGGCAACAGCGCGGTAATCCTGCCCACATGGCCATGCCAGCTTGCATCAGGTTCATCGACGGTTTCCAGCACGGTGACGCGGTCGCGTTTGCGCCAATCCTGTTGCTCGTCCGCAAAAATGCGCTCGCCCGGCGTCTTCGCCCCGTACAAAATCGTCATATGCCCATAGTCTTCGCGATTGTCAAGGATGTAGTTGATCGCGGAACGCACCGGCACCAGGCCGATTCCTCCGCAGATGAGCAGAATGTCTTTCCCTTTCATGACGTCATGCACGGGAAACTCGGATCCAAACGGACCGCGCACGCCGATCCTGTCGCCCGCTGTCAGTTGGCCGAGCGCGTTTGTCAGATTGCCTGCGTTTCGCACCACCATCTGAAAAGTCCCTGCCTGCGACGGAGAGGAACTTACGGAAATCGGCGCCTCGCCAAAGCCGGGAAGGGAGATCTCCACAAATTGTCCTGGTTCGTGACCCAGTTCAAGACCGGAATCCAGTCTGATTTCATAGAACGTCTCCAGTTCTGTCAATGGCTTCGCCTGCACCAGAGTTGCCGCTTGCGGGACATAAATGTCCTCCGAAGGGACTCCTTCCGGCGCGAGTGCGGCTCCCGGCAGGAGAAAGCCCTCTTGCGGAAGCGCAGCCTCCAACTGGGCGATCGTACGCGACGCCTGCACGCCCTCGGAGTGAGTCCCCTCGGGCAAGGGCGGCGCCTCCCGCGCCAATCCGGTTCCCGGCGACAGTGCGCCGCCTGACCGGGCGGCCATCTCCAGGCTACGGCCATCCCCGCCGCCTTCCCTCAACTCCTTCGCAGAACCCGCCCAGGGAGACGCTGCCGGTTCTGGCGCCTGGATCTCCGGGCTCTTTGCAATCAGACGGTTGTAGATGTCCAGTGGGTTGGCGATGCCCGCCACGCAGGCGGAAATGCAGCGGCCGCAACCCACACAGGCCACGAATCCGAATTTATGCGGCATATAACTGCCTTTGCGATAAAAACGATGACGGTAACGTTCCGCCGGACGGCTCCGAAAATTGTGTCCGCCGGCGACTGCGGAAAATTCGTTCAATAAACAGGCGTCGCAGACCCGTGTGCGCATGCCTGTCTGCATATCCCAATTCAGGTCGTCGCGAACATCGAAACAGTAACAGGTCGGGCATACAAGGTTACAGGAACCGCACGAAAAACAGAGCTTGGCCCTCTCTTCCCATATTGGATCGTCATAAGAGTTTTCCAGGAGCGTCGGCAGTTCTTCCGGCCGACACTTGAGTTCATGCTTGTTCAGCGACTCCCGATTCCTCCTCCATACCTGTTCGCGGCCCGCGAAATCCGCTTCCGTAGGCTCGCTGCCTCCGGGAACGGCCGTGAGAAGCGCTTCTCCCTTGTCAGTTCTGGCGTCCGCCAGATAATGGTCGCCGATCTTAGTCAGGAGAAGATCAAATCCGTCCTGCACAGTGGCGGTGTTCATGGCGGAGGCAAATACATGCGCCGACGCCGTCTGGACATCGCAGGCGACGATGGTGGCATTGCGGCGGCGCGTCATATAGTGGACATCATAATGACCCTCGCTGAAGACGGCGTCCAATTGCGAGATGGCAACAACATCATACGGGTGGACCCCGAAAAGAATAAACGGCTCGTCCTCTATGCGGCTGGCGTACTCCCCCTGAGTGGTGAACGCCAGCAGATCGTCACGTGGAGGAAGAAAATATTTCTTGGGCGGAAGCAGGGTGACATCATAATCCAGGCGCAGATCTTCCGCTTTCGCGAGCGGTCCGAACACGAACCGCTCCTCCTTGGCCTGCACCCCGACCACGCGCCTCCGGGCGATGAGTTCGTTGACCCAGGAACGGAAAACCTCCTGGTTGAGCTTTCGTGCGCTCATGATGACCGCCTCCTTGATACAGTTATTTTCTCGCAAGTTCGTGATTATTTTCACAAATCGAGATGCAGACTCGCTCACATGTTGTGGATACGCTCACACTATCCCTCATAGTATTCATACTCCCACTTTCTCATTCACCGCAATCTAGATTATATTACCTTATTAACGGACCAACCAGACTAAAAACAACTATACGGCTGTAGTTGATACGTACTGTCAACATCCTGCCGAGGTCATTCATCCCCTATCCCTTGCGCGCATTCGCGCTTTCCACAATTCCGCGCTTCGGATATACTCGGACTAGCCAGGGACTGTCTGGCTGCGCAGAGAGTGCTTGGCCTTTGCCTGAAATCTTCCATGTGGAAACCTGCCGACCACTTCTGGCGACTGGCCGCGCTGCGATGGCCGGCACGCGTGACGCGTTCCAGGACCGCTCATCACACGGCGAAACGAGGCGCAAAGCATGACAGACTTCTACATTGTCGATGTATTTACACAGGGCAAGTATACGGGCAATCAACTGGCGGTATTTCTGAACGGCGAGCGATTCTCGTCGGAGCGGATGCAGATATTGGCCCGTGAAACCCACTTTTCCGAGACGGCCTTCATCATGGATCGACACCCTTCCGCCAGCGGCGCACTGCGGTACTCCGTACGCATTTTTACACCGGCAGCCGAAATACCGTTCGCTGGCCATCCCACGCTCGGCGCCGCGTTTGTCATTGCGCAGGCGCTTGCCGAAGCGCCCGTTCCCCGCATCGAACTGGCGCTGGATGCAGGCATCATCCCAGTGGATATCACCTACGATCAAGGCAAACCGGACTGGCTGACCATGACTCAGAATCAGCCTATCTTCAGTGAAACGATCGATCGCGCCGCCATGGCGGAATGTCTGGACGTTCCCGAGACTGCTCTAGATTCCGGATTCCCGGTGCAAATCGTGTCAACCGGACTCCCCTTCGCCATCGTTGCGATGCGCTCACTGCGCGACGCGAAGAGTTCCTCAGTGCGTCGGGACGCCTTGCTGCGGTTGACGGATCGGTTTCCGGATTTGAACATCCTCGTATTTACGACTGAAACGGTGCTGCCCCAGCATGATCTGCACGCCCGCGTTTTCGTGCCTGAACTGGGAGTCTCTGAAGATCCTGCCACGGGAAGCGCGATCGGTTGTCTGTGCGCCTATCTGCTGCGCTATGGCATCCCGGGCGAGTCCCTCCTTCGGACAACGTTTTCCCTGAAAGTGGAGCAGGGATATCAGGTCAAACGTCCTTCCCTCCTCCTGATGACAGGACGGCGCGACAACGATCACTACGACATTCGGGTGGGTGGACGGGTCGAATGGGTCGCCCGCGGGGAGCTGTTGGGCTGATATTTTGATCTTTCTACATATTACACGATATTACACGCGTTTTTTTGAAGGAAATTGCCGCTGCGCGTCGAACTATGTCAACACAGACCAGAGATCTGAACGGACCAGAGATCTGAAACTTGGGGTGTTGTCCAGTTTGAAACGCATACCGACGACCATTGCCACAGTGGCAGTCGCCATTGCCATGACTGGCTCTCTCGTGGCGACTACATACGCGCATTCATTATCGCACGAGCGCAAACTCATGGCGCAATTGCAGGCTGAGGCCAACCAGACCAATCAGAGCATGACATTCGCCAAGTCGCAAGTTGTGACCCTCCAGCAAAAAATTGCACAGTATCAACGTTCACTGAACAACATCAAAGGCGCTTTGAGTTCAAACCTCGCACAGACCCAGCACACAGAAAAACAGTTGCAACGTCTCGACACAGGCATCCGCGTTGAACAGCAGCACCTCCTTCAGTGCAAGCGGAGTTTGCGCACTCAACTGCGGGTGATGTACGAGAACGGTCGTGTGTCGTATTTGTCCGTCCTTCTGCAATCGACCAATTGGGAGGATTTCCTCAGTCGCCTGTACATGCTGGTTACGATCGCCAAGGCCGATCGCCAATTGGAGAACAAGGTCCAGGCGTTGAAACAGGCCCTCATCGTTCAGCACAGGGCAAAGCTGACCGTCTATGACCGCTTGGTGAGTCAGCATTCAGAGTTCATCGTATTGCAGCAGGCCGACCAGCTGATGGCCGCACAAAAACAGCAGATGTTGAACCAGGTCACACAGAACATCCAGACGGACACTGTCAAGCATGGCCTGCTGGAGAGCCAGATTCAGTTGACGCAGAGCCAGATCAAACAGATTGAACAGGAAACCGCCCAAGCGCAGAGCCTTGTGCAAAACACAACCTACATCGCGCAGACGGAGAAAAATCTGCCGACCATAAACGTCCAGTCCCTTTTGAGTTATGCGCAGTCCTACATGGGCACGCCCTACGTGTGGGGCGGCACCAGTCCATCGGGATTCGACTGCTCCGGATTTACACAGTACGTCTTCGCCCATTTCGGCGTAAATCTTTACAGGACCTCCGAAGAGCAGTTCGCGCAGGGTCTCTCTGTACCTGAAAGCCAGCTCTCGCCGGGCGATCTCGTGTTTTTCAGCACCTACGCGCCCGGAGCCTCCCACGTAGGCATCTACATCGGAAACAATCTCATGGTTGACGCCCAGGATTTTGGAGTCAGCATTGATAATATCACCAACTCCTATTGGGGACCCAAATACCTCGGAGCGCGACAGGTCGCACGAGGATGAGTGTATGCATGGCGGTTGCATGGCCAGTGCCTTGCAGCCGCCGACCCATCGCCGAAGCGCGGAGCCAGGATAGCCGCAAAAATGTCAACAAAGGCATCCTATGCGACACGATTCGTCAAAGTTCGCTCTTTACACGAGACGCCTGACACGTTTAAATAGTACCTGGGTGACAGATAGGAGGTTTTTTGGACTACAGTGACTTTGCAATTGATCAGTCTGCTTAATCATCAGTGTGTGACATGTGGACTATACGGCGGGCAGTCCTGTGCCGCATGCTCCGTCGAAACGATTCGACAGGAGCTTGTTCTGACCGCGATGAAACGGGCGCGCGCTGACGAATCGCGGCAACTCTCGACGACTGCGGACAACGACTCGGAAGTTCCGCTTCTTACCGGATAGACATCCATGCCCGAGTTTTGCGAAGCAAAATCTCACTGCCGCGCAACGCCAACGCAGCGGTTCCAAAGCCCGCTGCGCTGACGCGCGAAATCGCCCCGCATGCAGAACTATGCCTCATAAACCGTCCGACCGCCGACCATCGTCCAGACCGGCGCGAAGTCCTCGGAGGAAAAGGCGGCCACATCGGCGTCATACCCTTCCTCCAGCCGTCCCTTGCGCGCAAGACTGAGCCGCCTGGCCGGATTCTCGGACGCCATCCTTTGCGCCCGTGCCATGCTCACGCCCGCAAGGCGTTGAACCATCCGCACGGCGTGCGCCATCGTCAGCACACTCCCGGCCAGCGTACCGTCTTGCAAACGACAGGCGCCTCCCTCCACCCATACGGGCAGCCCCCCCAGCTCATAACGACCCGGCGCCGCCGCGGCGGCGGCAATCGCATCCGTAATGAGCATCAGTCGTTCTTCACCTATTGATCGGCAGAGTGCGGCAACCATAGCCGCATTCACGTGTATACCATCGCAGATGAGGTCGGCCGTCATGGCATCGTCCATGACAGAATACCCGATCGGGCCTACATCACGGTGGTGAAAGCCCGGCATGGCATTGCACAAATGCGTCACATGACTGAATCCCGCCGATCGCGCTGCCTGCATGTCTTCCCACTGTGCGGTCGTGTGACCGACCGCCGCAACAACTCCCCGCTTAGCGGCAAGACGGCTCACGGCGTGCGCCCCCGGCCGCTCCGGAGCGAGCGTAATCATGCGCACAACGCCCGATGAAAACCAGGTGTGCGCCAACTGTTCATTGGGATCAATGATGAGGTCAGGCCGCTGCGCTCCCGCTTTCGACGGATGGATAAAAGGACCCTCCAAATGCACGCCAAGCACTTGCGCACCCTTTCCCGGAAGGGCCATATAACGATGGACTGCGTCGAGCACGGCCGCAATCTTTTCCGGAGACTCAGTGACCGTCGTCAGCAGAAGCGCTGTTGTGCCGAATCGAGCGTGCGTAGAAGCGATCTGTTCAAAGGCGTCGGCAGTGGCCTCCATGGTATCGCTGCCGCCCCCGCCATGGACATGGATGTCGATAAACCCGGGCATCAGGAGTGGCAATGAACTATTCGCGTCTCTATATTCACGCAGCGAGGCAATGCGCCCTTCCGCTGTCTGCATCACGACCGCCCGCAATTGCCCCTGTGCGTTGACGGCGTTGCCTTCTATTCGCATCGCGACATCCCCATTTCAAACCGTGTAGTAGACAGACTCATTATGCACGATTCGACCGTTTCACGCCAAGCCAGGGAGACCGCGCGACCGCGCCTTTGTCAAGGGCACTTGGCTTTGGCTCTGTCATACCCTGAAAATACGATGGCCCCTGCCTCCGCCTTGACCCCGGAATGGGCTTGGAATACTGCGGAGGGATGACATTTATCCGTTTCCCGCATCTCCGTGATGTCATACTGTAGAGCAGTTCCAAAAAGGAGGGATTGACATGGACGGTTGCTTCGGCGGATATACGCGCTGGGCGGTTGTGTTTCTGATTATCTTCGTCCTCTTTATCTTGCTGGTTCCTTACGGTGCGGCCACCGGCGGCTACTAACAGCTAACAGCAGCGCAGCCGCGAACACGCGAAAGTTGACGCGGGTATTTGCTGAATCACGCAGACTGCGCCAGGCGTCTGCAGATGAACGATGGACACGCCCCCACATCCCCGCCCTTCTGCGAGCGACCGTAACTGCTCGCGACGAGCGGGGTCCCCTTCATGGCTGCGCGATCTCGTACGATCCCCGACAACGACGGTCGTTGGGGATCAGGATCACGCCTGCCTGTATACGGCAATTTTGCCCTTATATAATGTGACCAGCTCTTCCGCCTTGTTGCGGCTGCTCCCCTGCGCGACGATTTTGAACAGCGCCCTGTCTTCATCGGGCATGATCAGCGCCCAACCATCATCCGTCAACACCTTGATGCCTTCGATCAGTTCAAGTCTCTGTCCTTTAATATCCTCCATCAGGCGTCGCATCACGCGCCCCTTGGCGGAAACCGGGCATGGAACCATGTCTGTGCTCATGTGAAACTGCGGAAATTGATCGATGACGCCCTGCAGTGTCATATCCTCTCCGACCAAAAAATGCAGCAACGACACCACAGAATAAAATCCGTCATAGTGCACCTGCAGGGGCTGCACACGGGAGATCTCCAATAACGACCGCAAAACCGCCTTTGTGCGGACAACCGGAATACCAGCGAACTCGCTCAGTTCCTCGACCACTGAGGGAGCCGTCACAGGCACCGCCACGGGGCCCTGTTCCTTCACGGCCATCAGCATCTGTAAAATCAGCAGTTCGTCACGTGAAACGGCCCTCCCCGTTTCCGAATAGAAGAGGAAGTCCTGGCCGCTGCCGTCGAGTTTGATGCCGACATCCACCGTGTTGGCCCGTACGATCCCCCCCATGTCGGCTGCGCCGCCAAATACAGTGATCACCTGGCAACCCAGTTGTTCCAGAATCGGCAGCATAATGCCTGTGACCTGGGAGCTGTCGCACTGAAACACGATCTTTAGCCGACGCCCTCTGATCGCGTCGACTTTCACGCGTGACAGCACTTCCCCGATATAAAAATCGACGATCCTGGTTGCTTGTTCGAACGATCCAACCGCGCGTGAACTCGGCCTCGAATAGTCTTCCTGAAAGAAGGCATTTTCCACTTTGCGCTCAGTTCCCTTGTCGATGGGCAAGCCCTCCGCATCAAAAAACTGCAGCACGATGCGCTTGTCCTCTCCCTCGCCCGTACTGCGAATGTGAACACCGCCGTCGCTGTTGGATCTTCGGCACTCGTACCGTGCAACAGGAGCGGGAGCCACGCCGATGTCGCGCACCCGCGCGCCGATGGCAAGCAGACTTGAGATGGCCGAGAACTTCAGCACGCCGCAGTATGGATAGTCATCGCAACTCACAGACACCGTTGCGCCCGATTTCAGGCAAGATCCATACGCAGACACGATGCGACCGGCCATTTCCGGAATCAGTTCGATATTTGGAATGCCGCTGATCCCTTCCTCATCAAACAAACCCTGAAACACGGAGTGGCCCCAGATCAAAGATGTCTGCTGAATCGTACCCTCGCCCACCGATTTTTCTGGCCAGATTTTTACTCCCGGCCGAATCACGGCCAAGTTGCCGATGCGGCTCTTTTCTCCCACCACTGCGGCTTCGCCGACATCGACGCCTGTGCCGATCTGTACTCTATTGCAAAGGGTGGCCCCGGTCAACACGGTCCCTTTGCCGACATGCGAGCGACTCCAGACCACCGACCGCTCCACATCGACCCCTGATTCCGTCTGATTGTAACGCCCCAACACGGCATATGGCCCGATCTTCGAATTAGCCCCGATCACGGTGCCGACGCCGATAAAAGAAGGTCCCTGGATCTGGCATCCATCTCCAATGCGCACCTGTTCACCGGTCCAGACCCGCGGAAACAACTGCTCGCCTTTGATCGCAACGTCGACCAGGCCCATCAGCATGTCAAATTGGGTCTGTCTGTATTGATTCAAATTGCCGATATCAGACCAGTACCCCTCCGCCACGCAACCGTAGAGCGCAAGCCCCTGCTCCAGCATGGCCGGGAACACCTGCTTGCCGAAATCCACTTCCACGCCCCCGGCAACGAGCCGCAGCACTTCAGGTTCCAGTACGTAGATGCCCGTATTGACCGTGTCGCTGAATACTTCGCTCCAACTTGGTTTCTCCAAAAAACGCATGATCTGGCCATTCGGTTCTGTCACGACGACACCGTATTCAAGCGGAACCTCAACTTTCGTCAGCACGATTGTGGCAAGCGCCCGCCGGCTCCTGTGAAACGCGATGATCTCGCTCAGATTGAAATCCATGAGCGCATCGCCGCTGATCACGAGAAATGTTTCATCGAGAAAATCCTCTGCATTTTTGACGCTCCCTGCCGTGCCGAGCGGCGAGGTTTCCTCAAAATACTGGAGATTGACGCCGAGTTGCGCCCCGTCTCCAAAGTACGTGCGGATCACCTGAGGAAGATACTGGACGGTCACTGCGATATCTGTGACGCCGTATTGTTTGAGCCAGTCAATACTGTATTCCATGCATGGTCGATCGAGCAGAGGCACCATCGGCTTGGGCAGATAACAAGTCAGCGGACGCAGGCGGGTTCCCCTTCCCCCTGCCATAATCACAGCTTTCATCTCAGTCATTCCCCCTCCGATAGTGCAGTCCTGTACACCTCTGTCGTCTGCTTTGCGATTCTGTTCCAGTCATAGAATTCGAGCTCAGCCGTCGCAGCCTCCGCATAGCTGCGCGCCAGCGCAGGCTGCTGCAGCAGGCGGATCACCTGCTGCGCGAGTGAATGCGGATCATCCGGAACCATCTTGAGGCCAGTTTCTTCGTGCCGCACGACATCGGCCAATCCCCCCACATCGGAGACCACAACGGGAGTTCCAGCGGCCATCGCTTCCAGCGCAACGATGCCAAAGGGCTCATACAAGCTGGGAAAGACCGCCGCCGCCGCCTGATGGAGAAACGCGTTGCGATCTTCATCGGAGACAAACCCGTAAAAACGCACGCATTCAACTCCTCCAATCTCGGCGGCCTGGCGCTTCAACTCTTCCATTTCCGGCCCCTTGCCGAGGATTGCGATCTGCGCGTCCGGACAAGCGGCCACAATCATCGGCGCCGCCGCAATCAGTGTCTGCACTCCCTTCTCTCTGACCAGACGTCCCACGAAAAGCACGATCTGACTTTCGGCGTCTCTTGTTTCGCGCACATTTTGCGTCCGCAGGAGAGCGGGATCCACGCCGTTTGCAATGACGTGCAATTTCTCGGGCGGAAGGCTGAACAGGTCGGCAACCTCTCGCTTCATGTACGTGCTGCACAGGATGACTTGACTCGCCTCATACGTCAATTTCCATTCCAGGTGATGGATGTACCGCTGCAAGTCAGTGAAGATTCCTCCGTTGCGCCCGTGCTCGGTCGCGTGGATCGTGGCGACCAGAGGAATGCCAGACTCATTCTTGAGGGTGCGGGCCGCATACGACACAAGCCAGTCATGCGCATGGATCAGATCAACGCGCAGGCCCTCTGACAAAAGTTTTCGACCGGCGTCAATCATCATCAGATTCATCTGAAACGCCCAGTGGACGAATTCCCCGCCGTCAGGACGGATGACTGGAATCCGATGAACGTGAACCCCCTCGACCACTTCGTGCGCCGGCCATCCCTCGACCTCCGGGGTCAACACATGGACTTCCAGATCGCCGCGCGACAGAAAACGGGACAAGTCGTAGACGTGCCGCGACAGTCCACCGACGGTCATGGGCGGGAATTCCCAGGACAAAAACAACACTCGATAACGGTCTGACACAGGGGACAGCGACGTCCAGGGAACAATCCGATTCTCCGTTTGGTAGAACCGATAGTCGACCGCCGGAAAAATGCGATCCAGTTCCTCAACGGCGCTAAGCCAGATTTCATCGATCGGGCCAGCGGTCAGCATGGCGTGGAGGCGCAGGAAGCGATTTACATGCTGCTGTGTCCGCTTGACGGCATAGTCCACGACGGTCTTCGCATCCATGATAAACGCAAAATCGCTGCTCTGCGCCAGCATCAACTCTCTGGCAGCCTGCCTGAGCGCACGCTCCTCAAGCGGCTCCGGCTCCACATACCTGTCTGCGAGTTCGGACATCAAGCGCTCACCGGCGTGAAGAGCCGGGTAAATCCAGTCATTGTCATCCTGCAACCACACCTCGCCATACCCGCCCCTTCCCCATGAGGAAAAAGACAGATCGCACATCTGATAATCGTCGTAAAGTGATAGATATTCGGGCGGTGTCACAGGGAGAACAGCACCATCGCTGCGCTGCAGTTGCCGAAAAAGCTGATCGATCCACACGGGGCCTTCGTACCACCAGTGACCAAAGAGTTCCGCGTCAAATGTGGCCACTTGTATAGGACGCCTTCCCATGTGCTGCCACGCTTCGTCGACGGCGGTGCGGCAGCGGCTGAGAAAGTGTTCCGCGTGCTGTGCGGCCCTCTTGCGGGCGGCGGCGAATCGATAGGGGGCCTTGTCCGCTCCGGCGCCTGTCACGCGGTAGTATTTGAATCCGGTATCAACCCGAATGCCCGCCGGGTGAATGTAGGGACGGATGGTCTCAAGGTCGAGATCATGACCAATATCACGATAAAACTCCCGATACTCTGGATCGCCCGGATACCCCTGCGCAGCACTCCAGACTTGGCGAGAAGCGTCCGCGTCGCGCGCAAAGGCAGCTGCGCCGGCAGGCGTCAAAATGGGCGAAAACGTGCCAAATACGGGTTCCGGCTGGGCTGCCTGCAGGGCGTGAGTATCGATAAAAAAGAAGTTGACGCCAAACTCGCGCAGCACCTCATCCAACCCCGGCGCAAAGCCGCACTCCGGCAGCCAAATCCCCTGCGGCCGCGACCCGAAATGCGCTTCATGCACGGCCACCGCGCTCGCGATCTGAGCTCGCCACGCGCCTCTGGTCTTTACATACGGCAAGAAAGCGTGCGTGGCCGCACTGGTGATGATCTGCAGGACACCCTCGTCCTGCAGATCGCGAAACGCCTTGACAATATTGCCGTCATAGTCGAGATAAAAAGCCTTCGCAGCACGCAGAAGACGTTCATACTCCAGTGCCGTATCGTGAAATTCAGGCATTGCGGCCGTTCTTTTCACTTCCCGTTCCGCCAGTTCCAAAAGCAGGGCAAGATGCCGCAAATACCTCCGTTGCAATAGCTCGTCAGACAGCATCGTGACAAGGGGCGGCGACAGCGACAGCGTGAGCCGACAGGGAACCCCGTCCCGATGCAGCCCTCTCAGCACCTGCAGGAGCGGGATATATGTCTCTGTGATCGCTTCGTACAGCCACCGTTCCTCGAGATAGAATTCCTCTTCCGGGTGACGGACATAAGGCAGATGGGCATGCAACACGAGGGCGATATACCCATGCGTCATACACCAGCGCCCCCTCGCGTTGGACGCACCGTGTACCCGTCAAACTGCTCGGGGTACGGAGCCTCAAAATCCTCACCCAAAGCGGACGGCGCCGCCAAAGACACTGTCGGCTCCAGTCCCCGTTCCCGCAACTCAGCGCGCCGTTCCCCAACTCTCGCAAACAGCGCACGGGGGGCGCCGCACTGGGACTTTGGCAAGGGGGGGGTGGCCGCTGGTTCGGAGCGCAAAATGGTGAACGATTTCCCGTGAATGGTTTTGGTGGCCAGATCGACGACAAAACTTCCCCCAGGCGCGAGTTCCCGCACATAGGCGCGCGACTGCTGTGGAACGACCGCCTGCCGACGCAGAGGCTCGCCGTCCAGGTGTGACGCCATGACCGCTGTGTCATACACCAGCAGTTCAAACGGAAGATCGG
Organism: Bacillota bacterium; assembly: GCA_021793015.1. Lineage (GTDB taxonomy): Bacteria > Bacillota > Bacilli > Alicyclobacillales > SLC66 > JAKADD01. The sequence continues at coordinate 1,891 of JAJYTO010000022.1, read as the reverse complement.
ACCAGGATGATTGAAAATGCTCGCCGATCAGCCTCTTGCGGCTGTCTGAGACCTCCCAATAAAGAAAGATCGTCATGGGATCCCTGACCAGGGCCACAAGACGATCAATTTGCCACTCATTCCTCCACGCTGCGTCGTACAGAGACGCGTCAAGCCGCGCATTGCCAAGCCACGCAGTCGCGTCAATCAACCCTTCCGGTTGATCATCGGGCCATTCTCTCATGCGCTGTCCCTCCCACGATCGACTTGGCGCTGGTGCATGTTACTAACATTATATTCTGAGTTGTATGACGAGTAAACCCAAACATAGAGTCACAAGGCGTGAGCAGGGCCAGAAAAAAGACAAAGTGTAAAAGATAACCCGCTTGACCCCCTGCTGCTGCACGTCGCCAACAAGAAAATGAAAACCTGCTGCACCGTTTTTCGCGATTGCAAAACCCGCGCGGGGAGTAGTCATACATTGCGTCCGTCGCGAGTTTAGCGACAGCGGTGGACTCCCGCCAGAACGGATCATGCATGCCGCTGCAGCGAGTATTAGCGGCCCGGAGGCCGCGGCTGTCTGAGCGGAAGCGGCATGCATGATCCGTTCTGGCGGGCAGGGACCACCGTGTTTTCGGGATAGACTGTCATGCCGCTTGCGCGCCACCAACAACCGGGAAGAAAATGCGCCTGCGGCGATTTTCCGGGATAGATATCCATGGCGCTACACGGTTTTCGCTTCAATGCGCAACTTGTCCGCCACCATGGCAATGAACTCGGAATTCGTCGGCTTGGCCTTGCTCATGCTGACCGTATAGCCAAACACCTGTCCGATCGCTTCCGTGTTGCCGCGGCTCCATGCCACCTCAATCGCGTGACGGATCGCTCTCTCCACCCGCGACGGTGTTGTTGAGAACCGTTCCGCGATCTTTGGATACAGGACCTTCGTGACTGAACCCAGGATCTCCACATCGTGATAGACCATCACGATCGCTTCCCGCAGGTATTGGTACCCTTTAATATGGGCCGGTACGCCAATCTCGTGAATGATCGCTGTAATCAGTTGATCGACAGAACGGGTTTTTGTGCTGATCGACACCACTCTGGCCGTCGCGGCAGAATGGACAACGCCAGTATGTACTGCCAGCGCGCCGCCGCTCAAGCCCGCAGCGACCCGTGTTCGCTCTATGTAAATGTCCTGGGACACAACGTCGCGAATACGCTCCACCAACAGATCCATATCAAACGGTTTGAGCACATAATACAGCGCCCCGAGATCCAGGGCCCGCTTCGTCACCGCATCCTGCCCAAAGGCGGTGAGCATAATCACTCGCGGCGGGGTTGTGTGCGCCATCTGCCGCAGACGCTCCAACACGCCGATGCCATCGAGAACCGGCATGATGATGTCCAGTATCAATACATCAGGCTGGTATTCTTCCGTCATGGCGAGCACATCGTGGCCATTGTTGGCCACGCCGACAACCTGCATATCCAGTTGGTCGTTCAAATACTCCGACAATAATTCCGCAAACTCGCGATTGTCATCCGCGATCAAGATCCGCGTTATGTCCACACGCTGTCCCCCTCATTTGCACAACACAGTATTTATTCGACAAGTCTTCGCGCGTTCCTTGCGACGAGGCGGAAATACTTTACGAGCAATTGCGACAGCTTCGCTCGAAATTTGTCGTTTGACAGAGCAGGTGCAGCCATGCGGACGCGGCGGTGAGATTTTGCTTCGCAAAACTCAGGCATGAGATTTTGCTTCGCAAAACTCAGGCATAGAAGTCTGTCCCGGAAATAATGATGGTCCCTGCCTGTCAGGACGGATCATGCATGCCGCTGCCGCTCAGACAGCCGCGGCCTGAAGGCCGCTAATACTCGCTGCAGCGGCATGCATGATCCGTCCTGG
>JAJYTO010000021.1 GCA_021793015.1 Bacillota bacterium | reverse complement strand
TGTAAGGTGCATCCATTATGGATGCACCTTTGCACGCAATACGTTGACAAACGGTGTGGCAAGATGTCACTGTGTAGAGACAGAAAGAGCACTTGTATGGAACGATAGCTTGTCAAGGCAACGGGGAAAATCGAGGTCGACGGGACCGGGCACGAACCTGTTAAGGGGTGGGTAGCGGTGAGACGAAGCCAAAGGGTCGGAATATTTTCTGTCGGCGCAGTGGTTGTTTTGTTCGCGGCCGCTGTTGGGATCTGGCGCTGGTCCGTGTACGCGCGGCATCAGCAGACGATTGCCGAGTATCAGAAATGGATGACGGCCGCGACGCAGGACATACGCTCGAACCGGTTGGGAAGCGGGCTCAAGAATGTCCGCAGGGCGGCGCGGTATGAGAAAACGGGCGTTGTTTCAACCATCGAACGCGTTTTGGAGAAGACGCAACGGCGCGGATTGAAGCTGAGCGGCGGAACGCATCCCGCAGAGCCGCTGACGGTCGACGGGGGAAAAGCGGCGCCGGGCAAGTTCGATATTGTTCAGCTGGCTACCAGCGCGAAGAACCTCCAGAGATTCGGGAACAACATCATGAACAACCTGGATTTTGAAGCTTTTGTCGATCGCGAGCCCCTTGGCGCGACGGTGTACGCCCTGGTCATACTTCCAAACGGCGCGCAGCGCACGGTAAAGGCAACCGTTGTACCCCTGCCGACGGGAAGCATTGGATTCACCGGCCTGTATACCAATCAACGGTATGGGGTGTCCGTCCGTCTACCCGCTCTTGTCACGAGCGGCATATCGTATGGCTGGATTCCGTCGCCTCGTCCCACGGACGGCGACGGAAGGGTGTTTGCTGATCCGATGAATCCGCACATCACCGTGACCGTTTATGGAGCGAACAACGTCATGGGCCAATCGCCAAGCGCTTCCATTCCTCCATCCGCCCACATTCTGAAGAATGTGCAGATTGGCGGCTTTCCGGCAATCATCTACACGAATGTCCAATCCGTGCATCGCATTCCCGTCTTTGACGAAAGCGTCGCGGCGGGCGCCCCCAATCTGCAATCATCCAATGAGGTCGATGTCGCGGTTCCGCAACCCCTCTTGCCGCAGTGGCAGCCCATCATCAACGCCGTCATCGGCTCGTTTAAGCCTGGGGATCTGAACCAGGCGTATTGAAACGGGCTGACCGTCGCGCATGAATGGACCATCCGAACTTCGGGCGCCGTCTGGCGGCTCAGTCCAAAAGCGGTTCAGTCCTTGAAAAGATCGCGTTTTACAAAGACAGAGCGGACGAATCGCCACAGGATCTTTCTTTTTGTCAGCCAGACGATGTGCGCGCCGCTTTTGTGATTGCGCAGGATCTTTGCCGCCAGAAAACGCGCCACGGTGTCCGGTGCGTCGCCGAGAATGTTGAAAATGCGTTTCGTGTCATTGCCGTTCCTCAACTCACCGGAAGAATCCTTCAGAAAATCTGTCACCATCATGCCGGGACTGAGCAGTCCAATCAGGATGGGGGTGTCCGCTGTTTCTGCGACGCACGCGTTGGTGAAGTGAGTCAGCGCGCGTTTTGTCGTGCCGTACAGGTTGAGACCTTTGCGTTGCATGCCGTTGCTGCCGAACCCTTCCATGTTAAAGATCTGGCCGCGACCCTGTTGCAACATCCCGGAGAGCGCGATCTGTGTGCCAAAAATGGCGCCACGCAGGTTCGTGTCCAACACATTTTGAACGTCCTCGGGGAACAGGTCGCTCAGCGCCTGCCCCTGTTGATTGACGCCTGCGTTATTGATCCAGATGTCGACCGCACCCCATCTGTCCATCGAACGTTGCCAAAGATTCGCGATGTCGTCGCGTCGCCGCACGTCGCAAGTCACGCCGAGCACTCTTTGACCGTGGTTGGACAGACTGTCCACAGCATGCAGAACGTTGCTCGGGGTTCGCCCGCAAAGTGTGACGTTGCACCCTTCCTGCAGAAACACTTTCGCCAGGGCATAGCCCAAACCACGTGAACCGCCGGTGATTACTACGGTTGTCATCGCCTGTCCTCTACTTTCCAGGTAATTATTTCACAATCCAGTGTAGCAGACTTTTCGGATGAGTTATAGAATTGATGATAAGATGGAAGCATGAGTGGCACACGGCAACGGAACGGAGTCAAAGAGATGCAGGAACATAACGCGAATGCAGAGGTACAGGATGCGCATGCAGAAGCACAGGATGCGCATAGACAAGCACAGGGCGCGCATGCGCTGGTGCTGGACGCGCAGAAACTGTTGAAACGCTACTATGGATACGATGAGTTCCGCGAAGGACAGAAAGAGATCATCGGAAGTGTGCTGCAGGGGCGCGACACGATTGGGATCATGCCGACTGGGGGAGGAAAGTCGATCTGTTATCAGATCCCTGCGTTGCTGGGTGAGCGACTGACGCTGGTCATTTCGCCGCTGATCTCACTCATGAAAGATCAGGTGGACGCCCTGGCGAGTCTCGGTATTGCCGCCACATTCATCAACAGTACGCTGCAGACTGCGCAGGTTCGGGAACGGATGAAGAGGGCGGAACAGGGAGAATACAAACTGCTCTACGTGGCGCCGGAACGTCTGGAGGCCGAGTCCTTCTTGCGCTTCATCGATACGCTTCACCCTGCGCTTGTGGCGATTGACGAGGCGCATTGCCTGTCGCAGTGGGGACACGATTTTCGGCCCAGTTATCGTTCTATTGCTCCGCTTCTGGCAGGGCTCAGTCGGCGGCCTATCGTGAGCGCGTTCACGGCAACGGCCACTTCGGAAGTGCTGGAAGATATCGTTCAACTTCTGCATCTTCGCGATCCGCATGTCTGTATCACGGGATTTGACAGGGAGAACCTGACGTTCTCCGTGGTCCATGGGCAACCAAAGCGTGATTTTGTCTTGCGGTACTTGGACAATCATCCGCATGATGCGGGGATCATCTACGCCGCGACGCGCAAAGAAGTGGACAGTCTGTACGAACTGTTGAGACAAAAGGGACAGTCGGTGGGCCGCTATCACGCGGGACTCGGAGACGACGAGCGAAAAGACAGCCAGGAACAGTTTCTCTATGACGAGACGCGCGTGATGGTGGCCACCAACGCGTTTGGCATGGGGATAGACAAATCCAACATCCGCTTTGTCATTCACCACAACATGCCGAAGAATGTGGAATCCTATTATCAGGAGGCAGGGCGGGCCGGACGGGATGGAGATCCCGGCGAATGCTTTCTGCTGTTCAGCCCGCAGGATATCCAACTGCAGAAGTTTCTCATCGACCAGACGGTGTCTTCGACCGACCGCAAGTCGACAGAGTATAAGAAACTGCAGTCCATGGTGGATTATTGTCACACCACTCAGTGCCTGCGCGCCTTCATCCTGCGCTACTTTGGGGAAACCGCGCCGGAACGGTGCGACAACTGCGGTAACTGCGACGATTCATTTGAACTGCTCGATATCACGATAACGGCGCAACAGATATTCTCGTGCGTGCATCGGGTCAGGGAGCGGTATGGGATCACGCTCGTGACGGCCGTTCTCAGGGGTTCTAAGGACAGACGAGTCCTGCGTCTGGGGCTGGATCGACTGCCGACGTACGGATTGCTGAAGGGCCGACCTGAGAAGGAAATAACAGGCTATATGCAGACGTTGATTGCCGATGGCTATCTCAAGGTGACGGAAGGGCAGTATCCTGTCGTTCAATTGCAGCAAAAGGCAGTGTCGGTGTTGAAGGGCGAGGCGCGAGTGTTTGTCAAAGTGCTTCCAGAGACGAAAACGGAGACGCCGGACGATGCGCTGTTTGAGCAGCTTCGCCTGTTGCGCAGGGACATTGCGCGCGCGCACAATGTTCCTCCGTATGTGATTTTCCCCGACAGTACGCTGCGCGAATTGGCGTTGAAGCGTCCGTTGGATCGCCTGGCCATGCTTGCCGTCAAGGGTGTTGGCGAAGTGAAATTTGAGAAGTACGGACCGCCGTTTTTGCGGGTGTTTCAGGAGCGAGCGGCCAGAGCGGAAAAATGATTTCTGAAGGAGGCGCTGCGGTCCGAGTGTGCTACAATTGACACATGGGGAACATATGTCGTGTGATCGCGAAGGGGGAATGACTTCGTGCCGAGAGCAGAGAATCGCAAACGTCCGCCGAATATGCCGGGAAACACTGCGACTGGTCGCCGGAGCAAGGTGATTGACGCCCAGAAAGCGTCGGAGACTCAAGGGGCGCAAGACAGAAAGCAAGCATTGATCGATAGGATGAAAAAGCTCCAGGAGAGCAAAAAGGCGGGCGGCAAACCCACCTCGTAAGCGTACGCCAGCGGCTGATGCGCTTGGGAAGGCGGACCTCCACACGGGGTTCGCCTCTTTGACAGGCGACGATAACGGATAACGCGGCAAACGCGATAATCATGGACATGCGCTTCATGCTCCACGAGCATGGTATACTGAAACGATTAGCCTATACAACCGTGCAGAAGGAGAAGGAACAAATGATTCGCGTAAAAGATCTGTCGTTGTCGTTTGGGAGCCGTATTTTATTCGAAGGCGTCAATATCAGTTTTGATGAAGGCAACCGTTATGGACTGATCGGGGCCAATGGGTCCGGCAAGTCCACGTTCATGAAGATTCTTGTCGGGGATTTTGAGTCGAGCACAGGCAACGTGACCGTTTTGCCGGGAGTGCGGGTCGGCGTCTTGCGCCAGGATCACTATCAGTATGATGACTGTACAGTACTGAACACGGTGCTGATGGGATATCCGGAACTCTGGGCCGTCATGCAGGAGCGGGAGCGGATGTACGCGCTGCCTGAGATGACGGAGGAAGACGGTATGCGGGTTGGAGAACTGGAGAGCGCGTTTGCGGACATGGACGGGTATTCTGCCGAGTATTTTGCTGCGGAACTGCTGGAGGGACTCGGAATCCCCATGGAGAAGCATGGAGATTTGATGAGTTCGATGATCGGCGGGTTTAAACTGCGTGTCTTGCTGGCGCAGGTGCTGTTTGGCCGTCCAGATGTTCTGTTGCTGGACGAACCGACGAACCACCTGGATCTGGACACGATCCGCTGGTTGGAGAACTTCCTTCTCGCGCACAAGGGAACCATGGTCATCATCTCGCACGATCGACATTTTCTCAATACGGTCTGCACCCACATGGTTGATGTGGATTATAAGCAAATCTCCGTGTTCTCAGGCAATTACGATTATTTTGTGGCGGCCAGTACGTTGGCCCGTGAGCAGTTGCTCGCCGACAATGCAAGAAACCTGGAAAAGATATCCGAACTGCGTGAGTTTGTGGCCCGGTTTTCTGCGAACAAGAGCAAAGCAAAGCAGGCGACAAGCCGACAGAAGCAGATTGAGAAAATTGAGATCCAGGAGATCCGCCCCTCGTCGCGAGTGTCCCCCTACATCAAATTCACCTCCCGGCAACCACTCGGGAAGCAGGTTGTCGTTCTCGACAAGGTGGACAAATCATTTGGCGATCTGCACGTGCTGAGATCCGTCACGCTGCAGATTGTGAATGGGGAGAAGGTGGCCGTCCTTGGCGTCAATGGCATCGGCAAGACCACACTCCTGAACGTGATGATGGGGGAGTTGACGCCAGACAGCGGGGCGGTGACGTGGGGGAAGTCGGCGGAAGCCACGTATTTTACGCAGGATCACAACGAAACCATCCCTAAAGACACCACGGTCTATGAATGGCTGAAGAGCTTCGACGATGAGGCGGATCAGCAGACGATTCGCAGTATTTTGGGGCGGATGCTGTTTTCCAAGGATGATGTCCACAAGTCCACCGAGGTTCTGTCCGGGGGCGAGACCGCGCGGTTGATGCTGGCAAAGATGCTGCTACTGCAGGGCAATGTGCTGGTGCTGGACGAACCGACCAACCACCTGGATTTGGAGGCGATCGACGCGTTGTCGAAAGCGCTGGCCGAATTTGGCGGCGCGGTCATCTTTGTTTCCCACGCGCGTCAACTGGTCACGGATGTCGCCAACCGCATCATCGAACTGACGGCGGATGGGGTTGTCGACTTTTCGGGAACGTACGATGAATACCTGGCCAAACGCGATACTCTGGTGAGGATCTGACCATGGCGACTGACAGGAAGTGGACGGTAACGGAACCTGGCCCCCTGCTCCCCTTTTTGCTGCAGAATCTGCCCGAGAAGGGCCGCAACAAAGTGAAGGCGCTGCTGACACACCGGCAGGTCGCCGTGGACGATCAGGTGATCACGCGCCATGACTATGCGCTGCAGAGCGGTCAGAGTGTCTCCATCCGCGCAGCGAGCGGATTTGCCAAGGCGACGGGGTCCATGGAGGGGGTCCGCATCCTGTACGAAGATGCGGATATTATCGTGATCGACAAGCCGCCGGGCCTGCTCTCCATCGCGTCTGATGAGGAGCGGGCGCGTACGGCGTACCATGTGCTGACGGAACATGTGCGGGCGCGTGATCCGGAAGCTCGCATATTTATCGTGCATCGTCTGGACCGCGACACCTCCGGTGTGATGCTGTTTGCCAAGCGGTATGAGGTGCAGCAGGCGCTCCAGCTTGATTGGCGCGAGACGGTGCTGGAGCGTTCCTATGTGGCGGTTGTGGAAGGTTTGGTGAATCCGCCCGAGGGAACGCTGCGGTCGTGGCTGAAGGAAACAAAAACACAGACGATGTATGTCAGCCCGATACCGGGAGATGGGCAGGAGGCAATCACGCACTATCAGGTGTTGAAAGTTGGCAAAGACTATTCGCTGCTGAAAATTTGGTTGGAAACGGGGCGCAAGAACCAGATCCGGGTGCAGTTGCAGAGCATTGGCCACAGTGTGGTGGGCGACAGGCGGTACGGAGCGGCCAAAAATACACTTGGACGGCTCGGTCTGCACGCGCGAGTCCTGAGTTTTCGCCATCCGGTCACTCACCAGGTGCTGCGGTTCGAGACGGATGTTCCACCCGCGTTTCGCAAACTGTTGTCGGGAGCGGCGCAATAACCATGGCGCCGCTCGTGGAGTCGCGCTGTCACCATCCAGTCGTTTCAACAATGCTCACCTACCTGTTCGTTATATGGAACTTTCGCGCCCGTTTGTGCGACAAGATAGGTCGAGTCGCACAACGTGTCCCATCGAAATTCAGATAGGCGTTACACGGAAAATGCCGGTCATCGACGGTGAATAATCCTTGAACCCGTACCGTTCATAAAACGGCACAGAACCCTCTGCTGCAAAAAGACCAACGAACGCTTTCTCCGGAGCATGATGCTTTAGATATTCCATCAACGTGTCCAGGATTCTCGCCCCAATACCGTACTCCGAGGCGATCTCTGCCATGGTTTTTTGCTCGTTGAGAATCTCTCTGACAACTTGCGCTTTGAACTCGGGGGTGTAGGTTTTTTTCATACCTTAGTCTTACATCGCCTTTCACCTCGTGTCTAGTTTCTCGGGTCCACTATAGTGTCGGCGTCAACCTATGGACAACATAAGCCGTCAAATTTCGGACACTATGCGTTAGCTGTAACACTGCTAGTCATCCTGATCAGGAGTAGGCAGATCACGACTATTAGTGTCACAACCGACGCAAATAATAGCGCTGCAGTGCTGCCCCAATTTTTAAATAGAAAACCTGAACCAAGCGATCCGACTATATACCCTGCCGAAATAGAGGCTTGCATTAGACCAAATGATTCTCCAACAGCTTCCGTGTTTCCGGCGAGGTTCGTGACTGTGGCTAATACAATACCGGCAAAAGGACTCGTCAGGACGATGATAATTGCAAAATACCAATCATGACTTGCAGATAAGATAGAATTGCCTACGATCAAACCCAATCCACCGAAAACTAGTACTTTCTTTGCGCCATATCGTTTCACTAAATTCGGTACCCACCACTGCGGAAAGGCGAATCCGATTCCTATAATAAATAGGAAGATTGCGATATCAGAAGGAGTGAATCGTAGATTTATAGAAAGTACTAATGGAATAATTAACTCGAAGACGGCTACCGCTAAAGAAAATAAACCCGCGCCCAAGATGATGGCGATTTTAGGAATTGCCCCTACTAATAAGGGATTTGTTTCCGGGCACTCGACTTCTTTTGGTAATTTCGCGTAGATGATGAACAACGCGAATGCTTCACAAAGGCACACAATAAATACAATTATCAACGCATATTTCGTGCCGACAATACTGAATAATCCAGCAGTAATCACCGGGGCAAGAAGACTTGATATATTAACAAGGGAATCAACACGTACTAGCAGAGTGGTACGAAAATCATTTGAAACTAACTTTACCAATAAAGCGTTAAGGGAGGGGGCCATCAGTGCCATCGATAAACCCTGAACCGCAGATGCAATCACAAGTTCTATCCAGTTTTCAGAGAATGCATATAGTAAAGCAACTACCGCCAGGAGCAGGACGCTGGAAACCCCGAGAGCCCTTTGAATTCCTTTCAGTTTATCTATTGCCCTTCCCAGGGACATTCCGAAAATAAGAACCACGAACTGTCCAGCCGAGAGGACGATAGATATCTCCAACGAATTCAAGGCGAACATAGCTTTGTAGACAGGGATAAGAGGAATGATAACCAATTGAAGTAACCCGTCCAAAAAAAATGCGACAATACTGATTCCGATAGCGGATTTTGCATTACGGCTTAGAACTGCGTTTTGCATATAATCTGTCTCCCGCTCTAAGATTCATGTTGCTGTGTAATTACCTTGTTTGACAGACCAACAATGCGTCTAGCAACTTTCTCATAAACACCCCAAGGAAGTAGACTCCGTAGGGCCAGCTGAATGTAACTATCCATACCTACTGGATAACGTAATTTGGTTTTACGTTTGCATCCAATATACGCGATTTTACTCGCAACATCGTCCGGATTACCGAGATGTTTTGAGAGGTAATCCAGGTAAAACGATAGCAAGCGCCGTTTATCTTCATAGTATGCAGTTGGTTGAGAATCATTGAATTTGGATAAAGCCTTTTTCCAGATTTCTGTTTCAAAAGCGCCTGGTTCAATTAACACAACCTGCACGTTAACCGGAACTAACTCAAGCCGTAAAGTCTCAGCGTACCCCTCAAGGGCAAACTTTGACGCACAGTAGGCTCCAAGCCCTAGTGTGGGTACGAGTCCACCAAGACTCGAAACAAAGACAATTCGCCCGCTGCGTTGTTTCCTCATTATGGGGAGCAATGTATTTGTTACAGTTAATTGCCCAAAAAAATTTGTTTGGAAGATTTGATGCCAAGTGTCGGGCGTTGTGTCTTCGCAAAAATCCGGAATCGCAATCCCTGCATTATTCACGAGAACATCGAGCCTGCCGTAATCCTCTTCAATTATTCGCTTTACATCTTTAATTGATTCTTCGTCAGTAACGTCCAATCTAGCAAGGAGCAGGCGATTTGTTAACCCTTTAGATGCTGCTATTTTATAAAGATTGTCAGCGCGACTCAGTTCCCTCATCGTCGCCACGACGAACATACCCCTACTTGCAAGCTTTACTGCGGTATACATGCCGATTCCGCTTGAACTGCCTGTTACAAGAGCGATTTTGGTCGTCATAAAATCATCCCTATTCAAGATTCACTCATAAAAACCGAGTTTTTCGGCATTAGTGGATCGTCCAGTTTCACGTGATACATTCGTTTTATGAATTTGTCAATGGGAATAATTCTGGACAGAAACGAATTGGACATTCCAACAAATGCATTGAGCAACTCAAATCGACAACCTACACGTGCCTTGATTGCTTCGTTTGAAATGCCTAAGTCGAGTGTCTTGTAGTGCTTCTCGATTGCATGCTGAACAATCAAATGTGTCAATACACGATCAACAGGATCGTTGCCGGTTAGACCATAATCTTGTCCACAAAAACTGGATTCTATCGTTTCCCCCCGATTTAATAGCAGTCCGAATGAAGCAAGAGATTGTCCCTTGAAAATGCACATGACGCCATGACGATTTTCTTTGAGAATGTTATGGAAAAAAATATAAGTTAGGTATAGCTGGTCCAAGTCATCTGGATGACGACGGAAGGTTTGCACCCAAAGTCTATGAATGTCCTGTACCATGTTTAATGCTTCTACACCGTTAAAAAACCTTACGGTATAATCCGAGTCTCCCAATATTTTTTTCAAATCGTATCGGATTTGCTTGCGGTATCTACCGCGCATCATTTGGAGATATTCGTCATAAGACGCCCATCTAATATCCAAAAATGCGTTTTGGAATATCGGAACAGGACGTAGACTTAAACGATTTAATACGGGCAATCGTTCGAACCATGGAAGGACATCTTCGAAAAAATCACGTATTAGAATCACACTAGCCTTCTTACGTTTTGCAAACTTACACATCTTGGAGACTAGTAGACCGAGAACTTCCTCCTTCTCGCTCAAGTTCGAGTCGAACTCGAACGGGAGTCCGGTGTTTACCGGTGAGCCAGACACAAACACACATAAAGAGAAATTTCTCCAAACGCTGACCTTGGTCAGAAATCCGTATGAAATAGCCAAAGGATCTCTGGTCGTATTGTCCCTCGCCACGAAAAATGCGAATTCGCAGTCTAAATTTGATGAAGTTAGCAATTGAAGATGACCACGAGAAGTCAGCCTATCATCGCAGCCTAAAGCATCTAGTGCCTCAATAACAACGGTATTCATTTCCTCGTATGCTTCAATGGAAATGGAACGGCAACTTGTATGAGACATTTTTCGACACCTCGATTAAAGAGAATATCTTCTCTTTATTTTCTCCATAGCCGAAAGAAATTCTGAGATGTGCCGTTCGGAATGGAGCCGGTTTACCATTAAACGCATCACGGCGGCATTTCTTTTCACCGCTGGATATCTAAAAATTGGAACTTGAAAGCCCATTGTCAAAAGATCTTCTCGTACACGTTCCGCCACTGTGTCTCTGCCCAACATGATTGAAATGATGTAGGAGTTGCCAGGAAGCAGTGAAAAACCCTGTTTGCTCAGTTGCTCACGCAATGTTGAGATTCTCTCTAAATATTGATCAATAACCGCAGGATTTTCTTTTAAATAACTGATAATTCTGGTGGCAGTTGCAGCCGTGGGCGGTTGGATTGACGCAGTAAATACCGATGTTCCAGAAGCAACTTCGACGAGAATAATACCCGACTTTGGACCTGAAATAGCTCCCCCTTCAAGTCCAATGGATTTTGACAAAGACAGCATTTCGAATGTAGCTCGCGGCAAGTGGCAATATTCGTTGTAGTACGGCCGCGATTGGTCGCCATAGATCATGAATCCGTTTGCATTGTCAACGTAGGAGATCGCTTCAAAGTTTTCGCAGAGGTCTAATATTTCCCCAAGTGGAGCCATGCTTCCATCTGAAGAATATATGGTCTCGACAACCACTAAGGTTTTCTTCCCCTTGTTTCGCTCTAAACACCGCCAGAGATCCTTGACATCGTTGTGTTTGAAGGAAAACAGACGTTCCCCAAATTTTAAATGCTGTGCACCTTTCCACAGACTCCAGTGAGCGTCGTGATCCATAATAACCACAACATCCGAATTGTCGACGTAAATTGAACTGTTTACCTCAAACCTAGTAGTCATTGCTTGTAGAAATCCGAGGTTCGCAAGCAGTCCTGAAGCAAAGGTGCTCGTTCTTTGCTTACCAGTCACTTCGCTGATGAGTACCTCCAAGTCTGAGTGAGATCGATTTACGCCTTGGGTCGCCCTTGATCCACCTGTTACCAGTCCTACCTCTTCAATAGATGAGATAAACGCTTCGCGCACCCATTGTTCAGTTTGAAATCCCAAGAAATCGATGGATGAAAAATTAATTAACTTTTTGCCCTGAACTTGAATAAGGGGCCCGCTATTCGAGTCAAGCATAGGGAACTCATAATAGTAGCCCTCATCTGTTGCATCTTTGACAAATTGCGAAACGCCCCAGGCCTCGAGGCCCTTGTCCGAGCTGCTCTGCATTATCCGAGACATACCGATTCCTCCTTAGGCGAATGTTGAGGTAGTGAGCTATCTCTTTTAAGCTGCTTTTTGAATTTGCTACCCTATTTCAATCATAAACCTCCAAATCAGGAAGCGAACCATAAACTTTTTTAAGGTTCGCTGGCAATCTCGGTTACTAGGCGTTCGATACTCGCAGGGCTTAGTTGATATAACTTATCCCCAATACGTGGCACTCTCATGGCACACTATGGAGATTTCAAAGAGGTAAGTTGTAGAAAGCTAATCCTGTGCGCGGCTGTTGGTGAAAGGCCAACAGGTGATACAAGCGTCACCACCTTTCGTCCGATCGTGTGCTACGATCACCACATCGCAAATACTATCACAACTTGGTTGCCAATAATCTTATAGTTTGTAAGAAAACAAACGATTCCGACTAGTTGTGATCTGTGCACGGTTGTGGAACCGGGTTGATCTATTTCAGAAACTCAAGAAATCGGTAACCTTTTGCAACCTGGATCGTCTAATGTCTGGTAGGGTAGGATCGTCAACCAGAGACTTAGATCAATGGCGAAAGAGGATAGTTGGATGTGATGGAGAATTAATCTATTTAGGACACGTCGCAGTTTGATAAAACGGTTCATCGGGAGGGGATTTTTCAGATGACGACACTGGCTGAATTACAACCGATTATGCATGATTTTCTCCAGCGCGGGTTAGTGATCAGTCCTTGGTTGGCGGGCATCAATGAGAACCGGCGGGTTGATGAGCAGATGTTCTTTCTCATCGATGAAGCGGTGCAAGACTATGCCGACTCGAATTGGTCGGAAGCGATGCAGACCAAGGCTTTTGGAGATCTCCCCGTAATGCCTCGTGTGCCCAGAACCGCCTTGTATGAAATATGCGCCTCAACGGCGGTGTGGCTCGCGCACGGAGAGATGGGGCAAGCGGAGGTGACTGAAGAACTGGCGCAACGGGCCATGGCGATGGTTCAACAGTTTTGCGGCGATTATGATCTCGCGACTTTGGTGCACCTATATGGCTTGGCGACCCAATATGAGAATCACCAAGCGCTGGCGCATTATGGTCACATGTCCGAACGGATCTTTGTTCTTGGGCATTGGCATCGACCGTGGGTGGATTATTCCCTCAGTGATGAATCGACGATCGGGGTGCTGCTCGGCAATTATCTGGTGCAGGTGGTGGATGGACAACGGATGATCATGCTGACAGCCAAAGGGATGGACACCTTTCGGGAGACCGAGCAGTTTCTAAAGGAGACAGGTTATTTGGCACATCGAGTGCGGCAACTCCACCTGTCAAACTTCAATCTGTTGTCTAATTTCGAGCAGTTGGCCAAGGCCGTATTGCCGGACTGGATTTCGCAGCGCAAGGAGTTCTGTGAATGGACAGGGATAGAGCCGGGGATGACGGTACTGGAACTGGGGTGCGGTAACGGCCTGTTCACGTTTGATGGGGGACTGGCGGATCGCGTGGGCCCATCTGGACGACTGGTCGCGACCGATCCTGCCGGGGGAATGCTCGCCAAAGCGATAGCCAGGGGCAGGGAAAGAGAAGCGCACTGGGTCGAGTTCGTTCAAACAGGTGCGGAACAACTGCCCTTTCCCGATGACGCCTTCGATGCCGTTGTGGGTGTCGCCTTTTTGCACTTTACGGATCTGCCGCAAGCATTGGCGGAGATGCGGCGGGTGGTGAAGCCGGGTGGAATCGCGGCGAGCTTTTATCCGCTTCCGTCATCCCCTGATGCGCCCTTTTTCAAAGAATGGTTCGCGCCCCTGCTGGCGTTGGCAACGCAAGATCGGCGAGAGAAACCGGACGATTATTTGATTTCGGATATTGAGATGGCGCAAACCTGGGAACGGGCGGGATTCGGGCAGTTGCAGTCTCATACTGTGAACAGCCGGGTGACGTACTGGGATCCAGCGATGATCAATCAGTGGATGCTGGGCGTCGGATGGGGGCAGGAGGAGTTGGCCCGGATACCGTGGAAAGCGCGGGAGGATGTGTTGGCGCAGGTGGCGGCGTGTGGTGTGGCGGTTTGTGATCGGTATACGTTGGAGGAAAGGGTGATCAACTCCCCCATGCAGATGCTGAAGGCGACGGTCGTCTAGTCGCGCAAGGGGCAGGGAATGGAGCCGCAGGAGGGTGGGGGATGGAGATTCGACTGTCGCAAACATGCGTGTTTGACACCGGTTTGCAGATCGTGAGCAGGGGCGGCATTGCCATACGTCTCTCCTATGCCGAATTTTGCATCTTGGAATACCTCGCTCAATTCCTGAATCAAGCGGTTCCGATGGCGAATATCATTCAGTATATGGCTGCCCGGAAGACCTACATTGACGCGGGCAGTTTCTATGTCTATATCCTACGGTTGCGACGCCGCATTGAAGAGAACTCACGGGCTCCCCGACTGCTCGTGACAGTGGGGAGGGGGCGTTACATGCTCTGTGCTCATGGTGATGTATGCGATGGAGATAACACACAATGACCAGAGATCTTGCACGTAAATCCCCGCTAGATGCGGGACCCTCTTTTTAAATTGGACACTCGGGGCACGCCTGACACACGATTTACTGAAAAGAATGCCGACCGAACTTTAGGACTGCTGTAAGACATATCATTTCATTGTCCCGAGAACCGTTGTTGCAGTGCTTCTATCTCCACTTTTTCAATTCGCCGAAAAAGTGGTTCCGGCACGGTGAACTGCCTCCCTGGCTGATATGAATACAGGTCCAAGTCGTCTTTCAACCACTCTTTACGTTCCCCGGCAGCCAGATTCAGTGCGTCAAAAACTTTCGCGGATGAAAAGGGGATTATGGGCTCGGCTGCAACAGCAAAGCATTTAATGAGATTGATTGCCGTGCGCAGGACCATTGCAGCTTCAGTACGGTCCGTCTTGACAAGGTTCCACGGAGCCCGCCGGTCGAGATACACATTTCCGAGCGACCAGAGTTCGCGAAGCGCCTGAATGACCTTCCGAAACTCCAGGTTTGCGAAATGGCTTCGATATGCCGCCAATACTCTCTGGCAATCTTCCTTCAGTTTTTCCTCCAGTTCTGACGGCGAACCGCCGTCGGGAACGCGATCACCAAACTGGGCAACCGTCAGTTTTAGCTTTCGATTGACGAAGTTCCCAAAGTTTCCGACCAAGTCTTTGTTTAGCATGCTGGCAAACAGATCCCAGGTAAAGCTGGCGTCATCCGTTTCCGGCGAGTTTGCCAGCAGGAAATACCTCCAGTAATCAGCATCAAACAACTCCAAAGCATCATCCAAAAATATTCCGCGTTTTTGGCTGCTGGAAAATTTCCCGCCGTAATAAGTCAACCAGTTAAAGCTTTTAATCTGAGTGGCCATCGTCCATGGTTCGCGTGTTCCGAGAATCATTGCCGGGAAAAAGACCGTGTGGAACGGAACGTTATCTTTGGCCATGAATTGCGTATAAGTCACAGCAGAGGCGTTCAGCCACCAATCTTTCCAGTCACGACTGTCAGGGTCCCGGTCAGAGTATTCCTTTGTAGCTCCGATGTACCCAATTGGCGCATCAAACCACACATAAAACACCTTCTGCTCAAACCCGTCACGCGGAACGGATACGCCCCACTGGAGGTCGCGCGTGATGCAGCGTTCTTTCAACCCTTCGTCCAACCACTTCATTGCGATAGATCGGGTCAGACGCGGCCACTTCTCGTGGGATTCAACCCAGGTTCGCACCTCGTTGCCAAGCGCATTGAGTCTGAAAAACAGGTGTTTGGTCGTGCGTACTTCGAGTTCGGCGCTCCCGGAAACAGCCGATCGCGGAGCGAGTAAATCTACAGGATCGAGCACCGAAGTACAATTTTCGCATTGATCGCCCCTCGCCGCTTCATAGCCACATTTGGGACACGTGCCGATCACATATCGATCGGGTAGAAAGCGCTCGTCCTGTAAGGAATACACCTGTCGAATTGGGCGTTCCTCAATATAACCGTTGGCGGCTAAACGTTCGAAGAAGTGCTTGGTCAATTCATGATTCTGCAGTGAAGATGTCCTGCCAAAATAGTCAAACGACAGTCCGAATTCCTGGTAGATGGACGCCTGTTTCTGATGCATGGCGTTGCAATACTCCTGAACCGATAAATCCGTCTCAAGTGCTGACAATTCTGCCGGTGTGCCATGTTCATCGGTTGCGCAGACAAATATTACGTCCTCACCCTCCAGTCTTAAGAAGCGAGCGTACGCATCTGCAGGAAGCAATGAGCCCGTGAGATTTCCAAGATGTTTAACACCATTGATGTAAGGCAGCGCACTGGTAATCAGGAACTTTGACACCTTGAACCATCTCCTCATCGTTTAACCCGGATCAATAAAACACGCCGCAGGCAAGTGTGCCCACGGCGTGTGTAAGGTCTCATTTGTCAGTCTATAGCGACTGCAATCGAGTCCTCAACCGCGAGCATAAATGTGACATACGCATGGAACGCATCATCATTTGCATGTTCGTCATTCGTGCCCACGTCCTTTCCGTAATGTTTTCCAATTGTTTGACAGTATATCACTGAACATGGTGATAATCAACCTGGTTAATCCATTCCCACAACATTGCTTCTTCGTTCCAACAATATAGTGTCACGCCACATACCGTTCATTTTACCAATACGTTCTCTGCGGCCCACTTCTCGAAACCTAAATGCCTTATGTAGTTTAAGACTGGCGCTGTTTTCAGGGAATATCCCAGCCTGCAGGGTCCAAAATCCGTTTTGTTCGCTCTCTTCAATTAAGGTTTTTAACAGTCGGCTGCCGATTCCTTTGCCCCGGCTAATTTGACCCACATAAATGCTTACTTCTGCAACACCAGCATAAACGCATCTGCCCGACGTTGGGCTTAGAGCAGCCCAACCCAAAACTGCGGTTGCTGAACGCGCAACAAGTCTGCATTCCGTTATATGAGTTCTATTCCAGTCAGTCCAAGAGGGTGCTTCCTGCTGAAAGGTGGCATTACCAGTAGCAATTCCCTCAAGATATATTCTCCGAACCTCTTCCCAATCTTCTGGAAGTATTTGCTGAATTCTAATTGCATCGTCCATACGCTTGCCCCTTCGCCAGTAAATAGTGGCCGCCGCAGTTCTCATTTCGGCTCATCCTATGGGTTGGCGGCCGTCCGATTCTGTTCCATCCAACCGACAGCGAAGTCCACAAGCGCTCTCTGGCGCATGAGTCTGCACTCGGCGCCCGCGACGGCTCCGATTCGCATTGCCTCTGTCGCTCCTGCAACCGCCTCAAATGCTGTTCCGACTGCGCTAAAATCATCAGAGTCGTAATCGATGTCCGAGAATGCGACCCACTGCCGCTGTCCATCCACAAGAATGGGCGCGCCTGCCGTTATCGTCGTTTTCCCAGGATAATGGGCCCGATACTCGGCCAAATGGAGCGATGTATTGTTTTCGTGCGATACACCAAGCAGGAGAACCCAGGCATCGAGACGGTACATGGTTCCGAGCGGCGACGTTTCACCGAGTCCGTTTGGCAATGCGTGGTCGGCGGTCAGCGCGGCTGCATGTTTCCCCCAGGCGGCGAAAGATACCTGCGGATGCGCGCTGCGCAGCACACCGGGGGCTTTGCGAAAGCATTCAGCGATGGCGCCCATCTCTCGGGTCGGAGTGAGGTCGGGATCGTATGGCGGCATCGTGCTTCGAATCGTCTCCCACCATGTTGCGGGCACAGGAGGTCTGCTCCAGCCGGCGGGATCCGACAGTTCGCTGGTCTGAGCCGGCATGACCAGCGTTCCATCTGCGGTCAGAACGCGCTGCAACGCCTGGATGACTGCCACGGGGCCTCCATTGACCCAACCGTCGAGCGATTTCATGGATGAGTGCACGATCAGGGTCATGCCTGGTTGGAGCCCGAGCGCCTGCAGGTCACGCGTGAGCGAGTAAGTGGTGATCAGTCGCGCTGGTGGTTGTATCTTTTCTGTCACTGTCCTGCCTCCGGGTCTTGGCGTTGATTGAGTCGCAAATTGATTGTAAACTGAATTGTATCACAGATGATGCTGCTGGAGGCTCAGGAGTGAACAGGAAACAGAAGCGTTCATTGGCGATTTCCGTGATGGTTTTCGTGCCCCTGGTTTTTATTTCCTGGGTGTACGTGATGATTAACGGAACACCCTGGGGAACGGCCACAGGACAACGGCAACTGATCTCCTCGTTAAAGCGCGAATATCCAAATCTGCAGTTTCATGTTTATTTGCCCGCGTCCTATGATTTTAAGAGCAACAGTTATGATATCGGGATCATTTTTTCAAAGCGGCCACAATACCAATATCTTTTCGAGTTAAACCGCAAGACTCACGATGCTTTCTTTTTCGGAGTGAATTCACCGAACGCACCTGTTCCTCAACCCGAGAATCCAAATTGGCTCGACGCCAAAAAATAAACAAGGTCTCATGTGCGCGTCCGAACAGGTTAACTTGGATTTGCAGAATGGACTGTCATGGCTCTTCGCATCGTCATCAGTGCATGAAAAGGTGCCGGCAGTGTTCTTCGCGAACGCAGGACCTGCTCGGGTCGGAGTCATATATTGCGCCCGTCGCGAGTTTAGCGACAGCGGTGTCTGAGCAGGGGCGCAATATATGACTCCGACCGGCAGGAACCATCATATTTTCGAGATAGACGACGTCAAAGGATGTCGGCCAAACGGCGGACACCTTCCACAATGGACGCTTCCGGGGTGCTGGCGAATCCCAGCAACAATCCTTTGCGTTCGCAACTGTATCGATAAGGCGCCAACGGATAGATCCCTACCCCCGCGTGTGCTGCCGAATGAACTGCCGCCTGCTCATCAAAATTCCGATCGGCTTCCAAAAATACATGCAAACCAGTTTCTGCACCCTGGATGCGAAATCTACTGTTCAATCCGTAATGGGTCAGTGCATCCATCATGACGCGATGCCGATCGCGGTACAGCTTTCTCATGCGGCGCACATGCTTTGTAAATCCGCCGCTATTCATGAAGGTTGCGAGCGTCATCTGCGGTGCGGCGGGAACCAGCCGACTGGTCAGCGAGTGGACAGCGGCGATTCGCGCCACCGCGTCGGCGGCGCCAACAATGACCGCCAAACGGATGCCTGGGGCAAGCACCTTCGATAGTGTCATAATGTACAGGACTTCTGCATGCGACTCCGCGAACAGGGAGGGGAGGGGGCCTCCATGGTAGCGATATTCCCCGTCAAAATCGTCTTCCACCACCCATGTTCTGTGCGTCGCCGCAAAGTCCAGCAACTGCCTGCGCCGATTGACTGACATCACCACGCCTGTCGGGCGTTGATGCGCGGGGGTGACAAACACCAGCCGTGCTGTGTTCGGGAGTTGCTCGATGACCATCCCCTCGTCGTCGACAGGTATTCCCACTACGTTCATACCCCTGTAAGCGAGCGTCAAACGGGCGCCCGGAAACCCTGGATCTTCACAGGCCACAGTGTCGCCCCTGTGCAACAGCGCTTGGGCAATCAGATCCATGCTTTGTTGCGCGCCCGAGGTGACAAGGATCTGCTCGGGTTCAACGGAGATTCCCCGCGCCAGTGCGAGGTACTGTTTCACTGCCAGTCTGGTCTCCCACATGCCGTGATCCGGCGCATATCCCCAGTGTTCCGGTGTCATCAAATCCAGCGCTGCCGTCGCGGCCCGTTTCCACGCACTTTGAAAGATTGCGTCGACATACGGTTCTTGATGGCGGAAGTCGATCTGGACGGGGTACCCTTTATTTGCTGTAAACCAGTCCTGCAATTGCGTGTGAATCAGTTCGTATTCACGATTGCAGGGCATGTCGTCAGTGGAGGGGGGCGTGCGGTCCACAGGTGTATTTGAGCGTGCGATCACCCGCGTGCCGCCTCTGCCGGAGGATTCCGTGTAGCCTCTGGCGGTCAGTTCCTCGTATGCGATCTGCACGGTCGAGCGGGACACGCCAAGTTCTGCCGCGAGTATACGGGAGGGCGTCAAGAGTGAACCTTCATGAAGCAGCCCCCTGTCGATCTGATCGATGACAGCAGCCACGATTTGTTGCCACAGGGCGCTTTTGTCCGTTCTGTCAAGGTGTAAGAACACGGTTGGTTTCCTTTCGACCGAGCGGTCGTCCTATTGGTCGATCGATCGGTTAATGGATTGATCAAATTACGATTTATTGGCTATAGTATACCATCCAATTTTTTTGTATGTTCGATCTGGGTGTTGGAAGAGTAGACAGAGCGGGAAGAGTGAGGGCGTTCGATCATGCAGACAAAGGCGCGGGGCGTTATAACTGCAGCACTCTTTCTCGTTACCGTATCGATCAATCTACAGGTGCCGCTCTATCTGACCTACGCCAGAGCCGCTGGCGTGGGCGTGGGTGTGACGGCGCTTGTCTTCTCGGCTTACGTGGTCGGAGCACTTCCTGTTCTGATTGGGCTTGGCGGGGTGTCGGATCGTCTGGGGCGGAAACCCGTGCTGTTGGCGGGCTTGTGTTGCGTCCTGGTCGGAACGGGTGTGACCATGGGGTTTCCGACGATATATGGGCTGCTTGTGACGAGATTTCTTCAGGGCGTCGGGGTCGGACTGAGTGTCGCCACGGGCACGGCCTATCTGTCAGATCTGATGCGCGGACGCGATGGCTCACGCGAGGCGGCGCAACTGGTCGCGCTGGCCACGGCGCTGGGATTTGGCGTCGGGCCTCTGTCGACAGACATCGCCGTGCTGGCGCATCCGAGTTTGGCTCCCATCAGTTACTGGATCGTCTTCACACTGCTGTTCATCAGCATTGCTGCCGTATTCCGGCTGCCAGCAGTTCCCGTACAGGGTGGGGCGCTGGTTCGTCTTCCCCATTATCCGCGCGGATCGCTTGCGGTCGGGCTCGGAATTGCCACCGCGTGGGCCATCACGGGAATCGTCGTCACAATCGTGCCGGAACAGCTTGCGCAGTACAGACTTGCCGCATGGTCGCCGATTGCGCTGTTTCTCGTCAATTGGGCGGGCGCATTGGCGCAACCGTTGGCGCGCCGAGTCGCTGACAAGACATCCATGCGGATCGGGTACACGTTAATGAGCGTGGGAACGCTGTTATTGACAATCGGCGTCGGGATTGGCAATGTGTTTCTGTTATTGACAGGTGCGGCTGTTGCGGGAGCAGCCTGTTATGGCTTCACCTATCTCGGGGGACTGGCCATCGTATCGAAACTCGGGGGAGAACGGCGGGCGGGCGCGGTTGCCGGATACTATCTGTTCGCCTATGTCGGATTCGGCGTTCCGAGTGTGTGTGTAGGATTTCTGGCCGATCTGGTTGGTACTATGCACGCACTGATCGGATTTGCAGCGATTGTACTCCTGATCTCGGCAGCGCTGGGGATGCGAAAATGAGCGTTCTTCCGGCGGGGCGGCCCACCGCTCACCGGAGCGGTGGAATGGGCAGAAAACCGCTTTTTGCGGATAGCCGCACGGTGTCCATCACGGCCTGAACGTATGCTGCGTCATCCAGGGTCGGTACGGTCGCAGCGGCATCCGTCGAGCCATGGATCTTTCTGGACAGTCGCGTATACAGTGCCCATTGTGGGTGCACATAGCGCTGGATTTCCTGTGCGAATCCGGTGACATCCATGGTTTTCTCCGACTCGACAGTCTGGTACTCTGGCGCAACGATGGTTGCCTGTGTAAGTGTTTCGCCTTCCAACACCAGGGTTCCCTGGGATCCGAATATTTCGATGCGCGGTTCACGTCCAACCGCGACGCCAGTGAACTCAAGTGTGCAGGAGCCGCCTTGCGCGAATCGACCATGCATCGTGAAACTGTCGTCGGCGGTGGACAATACGGCATGGCCGTCTTCGGAGAGACGGGAATGGACTCGGCTTACGGTGTCTCCCTGCACCTGCGTGAAAGGGCCGAACCAGTGGTGCAACGCGTCGATCATATGTGATCCGACGGCTCCGAAAAAGCCGCCGCCGTGCGTTTCGCTCCAGAACCACTTATGTTGCTGGTCGCGAATTCTTGGCCACATGGTCGACGATTCACTCCAGCGGACGTGAAAGATTGCGCCGATCGAACCTTCTGCCAGAACACGGTCGATCGTCGTTCGCTCCGGGAGATAGCGCCACTCGAAGTTCATGGCTGCCACGCGGCCGCTTATTGCAGCGGCGTCGCGCATGGCGAGAGCTTCCCCGAGATGGAGCGCAGGAGGCTTCTCGCATAACACATGGAGATTTGCCGAGAGTGCTGCGAGGGTCATGGCTGCGTGTTCGGCTGGATTCGCCGCGATCACCACGAGATCAAGGCCAGCCTCCCGGATCATGGCGGCCCAGTCATCATAGGGTTTGACGCCAGCCAGCGCTTCTACTGCCTGGCGCGCCCGACCAGCCCGCAGACTTGCCAGTGCGGCAAGCTGATAATCCGGATGTTTTTGCAGAATGGGTGCGTGGACTCGGGTTCCGTATCCCGTTCCGATGATGCCGACGCGAATGGTCATGACATGCGCCTCTTCTCTGAATTTTGTTCAAGCGTCGCAAAATTAAACTTCCACGCGTTCATCATGTACGGTACACCATCGATCAATTCCAGACGATCATCCGTAGGCCGCGTCACGTAGTCTGCGCAGGTGTAACGCTTTTGGTCCAGTGGCCTGCTCATGATTGATGCTCCCATGTCGTCTTTGTTAATTCCGCAACAGCAGTTGCGTTTGGCCTGCTCGTCTGTGCCAAACCTGAAATTACTGACTCTATTATATCTCTCTCTGATTGATCCTGCTTTAGCGCCGCAAACCTCTTCCTTCAGGGAGAAGTTAGGCGCGTCACTGCGGTGTTCTTTGGCTCTCAATATACTGCCGAATAATCGACAGCGGCGCACCCCCGCAACTCCCGGCAAAGTAACTGGGGGACCAAAGATGTGCGCCCCATAGTTTCTGACGGATCTCTGGATCGTTCTTTTGCCGAATGAGGCGACTGGAGACGCCCTTCAGGCTGTTGACCAAAGTGGAAATCGCTACCTTGGGCGGATAATTGACCAGCAGATGCACATGATCGTCTTCTCCGTCGAACCCGACCAACTCAGCTTCGAAATCGTGGCAGACGGAAGCCAGGATCGGGCGCAAGTCGTCCAGAATGGCTTTTGTAAACACGCCACGGCGGTATTTGGTGACAAAGACCAAGTGAACATGCAGATTAAATATGCAGTGTCTTCCGGTTCGGATATCATTTGACGGCTTCATAGACCAAGAGTATCATAGACCTATGGAGATTCTCAAGGCGTTCCGCTTTCGTTTGGAGCCTACGGACGAGCAGGCTCGCAAGTTCTCGCGATACCAAGGGTGCATGCGCTTTGTGTGGAACAAAGCCCTCGCACTGCAAAAGGGACGGCTGGATGCTGGTTATCCCTTATTAACATACGGAGAATTGGCGAAACTGCTGACGCTCTGGCGGCACAGCGAAGAGTACGGGTTTTTAGCCGTCGCCCCTGAGCATCCGTTGCAATGGACGCTCAAGTTTCTTATGCAGTCCATCGCAGCGGCTTTCGATCCCGCCAACCAGGGCCGGTTTCCAACCTTCAAGAAAAAGAATCGAGACGAGGCTGGTCTTCGCTATCCCGATGCGAAGCAGATCAAGCTCGACCTGCTGACAAAAGACAAGGATGGCCGAAACGTCTTCCCAAAGGTGTTTGTGCCCAAGATAGGTTGGGTCAAGTTTCGCAAGTCTCGCACCATTGACGGAACCATGAAGAACGCGACGGTGACATGGCATGCAGGTCACTGGTACATTTCGTTTCAAACGGAAATTGAGGTTCCTGATCCGGTCGTTCACCCTTCCACATCGGAGGTTGGCATCGACCGTGGAGTTGTTCATCTCCTGGCATTGTCCGACGGAAGCTTTTTCGACGCACCGGGTTGGTTTCGCCGCTATGAGGCGAAGGTGGCTTGGGAGATGCGCAAGCTCTCACGCATGAGGAAGTTCTCGAAACACTGGCACAAGCAAGTGGCGCGGATAGGGCGGTTGCACGCCCATATCGCCAACGCCCGTCGGGATTTCTTGCACAAGGCATCCACAACCATCAGCCAAACCCACGCGATGGTGTTTGTGGAGAATCTGAGTGTGAAGAACATGACCAAATCAGCGAAGGGCACGAAGGAAAATCCGGGCCGGAATGTACGGGCTAAAAGCGGTCTGAATAAGGCCATTTTGGATCAAGGGTGGTCGATGTTTCAGACGTTCTTGACGTATAAGTTGGACTGGTCGGGTGGACGGTTGGAAGAAGTTCCCGCTCCTTATACCAGTCTCACCTGCCCAGTTCCAGAGTGTGGCCATAAAAGCAAAGCCAACCGAGTGTCGCAATCGAAGTTTCAGTGTGAGAAATGCGGATTCGCAGAGAACGCCGATACCGTAGGTGCAACGAACGTGTTAAGGGCCGGACTGGCCCAGTTCGCCTGTTCGCCCGTCTAGCGATGGGACAGTCGGTTCTGACCCGCACGGGAATGAAGAATCGATCCAAGGGGTGCACCAAGGCCCCTGATGGCAGGAAGGAATCTTCCGCGTTTACGCGGGGGAGGAAGTCAACCAGACTGCAATGATTTCGATAACGGTTTCGAGAGGGCGCCGGTTATGATGGGAACAGGGGATCAAGAGAGCAACAAGAATAGGGGGATGCGGCGATGGCATACACATTTTTTATACGGCAACTTACCAAGCGCGTCTGGGATGTTGCCATGGTTGGCGGTGGCCGTCAGGCCATGTTGGTTTCGGGATCGATCATGTGCAGTTGGCGGCGCCAGCTGACTGCGAGGCGGCTGCACGAATATTCTTTGGCGATCTGCTTGGTATGACGGAGATTGCAAAACCGGAGGATTTGCGCAAACGGGGGGGCGTCTGGTTTCAGTGCGGCGGGCAGCAGTTGCATGTGGGCGTGGACAGCACGTTTGTTGCGGCCAAAAAAGCGCATCCTGCGTTTCATGTTCAGAACCTGCCTGCGCTGCGGGAACGGATAGTGGCGCAGGATATTCCTGTGCAGGATGACGGTCTGCTGCCAGGGGCGGAACGGTTTTATGTGACAGATCCATTCGGCAATCGGCTGGAGTTTCTGGAATGGTGGGATGATCGCGATGCCCATTGACTTTCACTCGTCGCAAAATCGACTCAGTTACACAGGGAGGACCGCAGACAGGACTTGGCGGGATGGCATGCAATCCGCAGTGCAGGCGGCGGGGATGCGCGTCGTGGACGTTGGTTGCGGCGGGGGGATTTACGCCAGAGCGTGGGCAGAGCTTGGCGCAGCCCAGGTTACGGGTGTTGACTCTTCGGCGGTTATGGTGGACGCTGCAAGGGAGTGTTGCGCCGACCTTGCCAATGTGTCGTTTCATCAGGCTAACGCGTTGTCGACAGGACTTCCGGACGGTTTGGCGGATCTTGTGTTTGCACGGGCGCTGATCCATCATCTGCCGGACCTGTCGCCTTTCTTTCATGAGGCGAGACGGATGCTGGTCGCGGGCGGCGTCCTTCTGATCCAGGACCGAACACCCGGGGACGTGCTGTTGCCAGCATCGCCGGATCACGTGCGGGGCTATTTCTTCGAGTGTTTCCCGCAGTTGGTACAGGTGGAACTTGAACGGCGAAAGGATGTATCCGATGTATCGCGAACACTCGTCATCAACGGCTTTATGGATGTTCAGTCAATCACCCTATGGGAGACGAGGCGTATATACGATTCATTCGCAGAATTCGCGGATGATGTGCGCGCCCGCACAGGTCGATCGCTTCTGCACGAATTGTCGGATGGGCAATTGGAACTGCTCATTGATCACATGCGTACACAACTGCCCGCTGACGGACTGATCGTGGAACGGGATCGCTGGACGGTTTGGCGCGCATACGCCAAAGTTTTATGATTCTGCCGAACTATACCCCCAGCACCAGAACTGCGTCTGAAAACTTCCGCAGATCTTCAAGATGGTGCTCGATGATAGACTGCAAAATCTCCACATCACTCGGCATACATACTCCCCCGCTCTTCAATGGCTTTGAAAATGCATGCCCGTTCATCATTAAGAAGTGCGTAGTCCTTGAGAACGCGCATCTGAAATTCAGCGACCCGAGCGGGATCCCCACTTACCAGCAGTTTTCCCGTTCCAACAATCTGCGCCTGAAACACGGTCGTGGCCGCTCTGAGATCGATCAGATCCACGTCGAGGTTGAGCAACAGCGCCGCCTGCTGCTCCAACAGAAAAAGTTCGTACATCGATATGCTCCGGTCGGACAGAAATGCGAGATCGATGTCGCTGTCCGTTCGAAGCTGTGATCTTGCGCCCGATCCGAACAGATAGACTGCGTATGGT
Source organism: Bacillota bacterium (assembly GCA_021793015.1). GTDB lineage: Bacteria > Bacillota > Bacilli > Alicyclobacillales > SLC66 > JAKADD01. Next base: position 1,467 of record JAJYTO010000021.1, on the reverse strand, counting down.
GACAGGGTGCTGTCCAATAATTGAATCGTGCTTGCGAAGCTGATGTCGGGCGGCGCCATGCGATCGCGCTCCTTTGCAACGTTGTACCCCGTATTCCATTGTACACCAAGTTTTGTGGGCCTACGCGGATTTCGCGCGCGCCCGCGCAAGGCGATCGATGCTGCGCGGGTGTTGATGTCGGATTTGATGCGCAGGTTCGCGCTTCTGGTTCGTACTTCAGGTACTTGACAATGTGGCGCTGCTCCCGGTAATATACTAATTACCTTATTTCTTATCAAAATAGTACGGATTAAATCGGGCGCTCATCAAAAGGGGGATGGTTGTATGGAACACGCCTTTGCCTGGATCATCGTGTTATCGCTTGCCGTGTATACAGCCGTTCTGATTGGCCTGTCAACACACGCCAAACGGCGGGTGGGAGAGGGTGAGGCGTATTTGCACGGCGGGCGCCAGTTTGGGTTTCGCAACGTGTTCATCCTTGTCACCGTGATGTGGGCGTCGTCCATCTTTGTGGTGGAACTTGAGACGGGATTCCTGTCCGGTCTCTCCGCAGTCTGGTTTGGCGTCTCCGTGATCGTGATGTCGGTTCTGGTGGCAAAATTTTTGTTGAAACCGTTTCGGGAGGTGGGGTATGTCACCAATTCGCGGTTGCTTGGACAACGCTTTGGCGCCTCCGCAAAGCGCATCTCCGCCACTGTCATCGCGCTGACATTTCCCATATTTGCGATGTCCAATGTGCTTGCCGCCGCTGAGTTTCTGCATGTCCTGCTGGGATTCGGTCTGCCGGTCACGCTTGTGCTGACGACGGCGATCATGCTGACCTATATCGGACAGAGCGGGCTCTGGTCGCTCGCCTATACGCAAACTGTCAATATGGTCATGCTGACCGCGGGAATCGGAGTTGCGGGGTTCTTCTTCCTGCGCATTCCGAAAACGTCGTTGCACCCCGTGGCGGTGCACGGGTTCACCTCTCTGACGGGCGCCGGAATAGGCGCCATCGCCGTGTGGCTGGTGATGAATATCCTCAACAGTGTGAGCGCGCAGGCGGAGATGCAGGCGATTGCCGCCGTGAAAGACACGCGCATCGGACAGCGCGCAGTGTACGTCTCCGCGCTCGTGCTGGTCGCGTTTACCGTCGTGCCAGTGTGGCTGGGCATGCGGACGAGGGAACTGTATCCAAACGCAACCAAAGGTCTGGCGGCGTTTCCGGTGGCGCTCACGCATCACGCGCCGGCGTGGGCCGTGCTGGTGGCGGCGCTTGGCGTGTGGTCGGCTGCCCTGGCATGGTGTGCGCCGCTGCTCTTTTCGGGCGCGTCCAGTCTGGGCGCCGATCTGTTTCGGGCGCGTACGCAGGACCGCGCAGGACTTCTTGCGCAGGGCTCCAACGTGCGGCGTCTCACTCAATATGGACTGTTGATCCAGGGTGCGCTTGTGATTGTCGTCGCGTTGCTGCGGCCTGATGAGTTG